>CAYOFJ010000152.1:0-5264 GCA_964403065.1 uncultured Halanaerobiaceae bacterium
GCAAAGCGTTAAATTGAGATTGGCCGAAATTTTAAAACAGAAAACGCTCCCCCGATATTTTATACCCCTGCTGGTTACTTTAAGAATTCTTTCCTGGTTATATGGGGCCGCTGTTAATATTCGCAACTATCTTTACGACGCAGAAATTTTTAACAGCAGCGAAGTTGATATCCCGGTGGTGAGTGTGGGTAACATAGTTGTAGGAGGAACCGGTAAAACACCTGTAGTTAGAGAACTGGCGGAGATGTTAAAAAATTCGGGTTATAGTCCGGCGGTTATTTGTAAAGGTTATGGTCAGGAAGTTGTGGAACCGGAGATGGTATCTGATGGCGAAAATATATTTTTGGGAGCTGACGAGGTGGGAGATGAAGCTTTGCTTTTGGCGGCCGAACTGGATAAAATACCGGTTGTAGTCTGTCAAAATAAAACAAAAGCTGCTGAGTGGGTGGATAAAAATTTAAATTCTGATATAATGTTAATTGATGATGGCTTTCAACATAGATCGCTAAACCGTGATTTTGATCTGGTCTTGCTGGATGTGAACTTGCCTTTTGGCAATGGCCATTTATTGCCCAGAGGTTTTTTGCGCGAACATCCAAAAAATTTACAAAGAGCAGATGGAATTATAATAACGCGAGTGGAGCAGGCTGATGAACAAAGTATTATGCAAATCTGGCAGGAAATTGCTGATTTAAACGGGGAACTTTCGGTTTTTTGGGGTAATTATCAGCCCCGTTACTTACATGATTTCCGGCATAATCGCTATTCTCTGGAATATATAGCCGGGAAAAGGGTTAAAGCTTTCAGCGGTATCGGTAATCCTGACTCTTTTATAACAACCTTAAATAATCTGGGCTGTCATGTAGATGAACATTTTGTATTTCCTGATCATCATGATTACAGCCGCAGTGATTTTGCCGGGGAAGATGGTTTTATTCCCCGGGAGGCAGCTAAAAGTGAAGATGTAGAAAAGAAAAGTGATGAGGCGCAGTTTTTGCTTACCACCAGCAAAGATTTCACTAAATTAAGTGAGGACCTGGTTGATTATATACAAAGACAGGGGTATAAATTATTGGTATTGAAGATGGCTATGAAAATTTCTCCCGGTGCGGACTTGAGCAGGTTAGATTTAGATGACGTTAATTTTGCAGAAAATAATTTAGAAGAACTTTTACGGCAAGAAGATTTTTGTGGAAGTGAAAACCTGACAGATACAATTATTGACTTTTTGCAATAAAATTATTTTTTTAATTATGTGAGGGAGTAAAAATTATGCAGGCTGCTGCAATTATTCCGGCTCGTTATGGTTCAACTCGTTTTCCGGGTAAACCACTGGCAGATATAGCCGGTAAATCTATGATTGAACGGGTATATATTCAGACTGAAAAAGCCACTGAGATTGATAGATTAATTGTGGCCACTGATGATAAAAGGATTGCCCGGGAAGTTGAAAAATTTGGGGGTCGGGCAGTTATGACCAAAGGTTCTCACAAAAGTGGAACTGACAGGATTGCAGAAGTGGCTTCAGATCTGTCAGAAGAAATAATAGTAAATGTACAGGGTGATGAACCTCTGATAAAACCGGAAATGATCGATAAAGCTGTGAAATTGCTGGAGGAAAATAAGGATATCAGGATGTCTACGCTGGCTTCTCCCCTAAATAAAAATGATATCGATGATGAGAATGTAGTTAAAGTGGTTAGAGATTTAAACAACAATGCCCTGTATTTTTCTAGAGCTCCCATTCCCGCAGTCCGTAGCGGGGAAAGAACAGAATATGATTGTCCGATTTTACAGCATATAGGGTTGTATGTTTATCGCCGAAATTTTTTACTGGAATTTACTGAATATAAACCTACACCTTTAGAGAAGATGGAATCGCTGGAACAGCTGAGAGCTCTCGAGCATGGATATGATATAAAAGTAGGCATCACCGAATACCATGGACCGGGTGTAGATAGTCCGGAAGATGTTGAGCGGGTAGAAAAAATTTTGCGGGGGAGGTAATTGATGGTGGTCAAATTTACTCTGGGAGAAAGAATTAAATTTGGTGATCCCGAACAGCCGCTGGTGATTTTAGCGGGACCTTGTTCTCTGGAAAGCAAAGAAATAGCTTTTAATGTGGCCAATCGCATGAAAGAAATAACAGAAGAGCTCAATCTTTCCTATGTTTTTAAATCATCATATGATAAAGCCAATAGATCTTCGATTGATTCTTTTCGCGGGCCTGGGCTGGATAGAGGTTTGAGAATTTTAGAGGAAGTGAAAGAAAAATTTTCTGTGCCTTTATTGTCAGATGTACATAATGTTGAACAGGCGGAGATAGCCGGTGAAATACTAGATATAGTACAGGTGCCGGCTTTCTTATCCCGCCAGACAGACCTGGTAGTTGCTGCGGGAGAGACCAATAAAATTGTCAATGTCAAAAAGGGCCAATTTTTAGCCCCGTGGGATATTGACCAGGTGGTGGAAAAAATCGAAAGTACGGGCAATCATAAAATTTTGCTCACAGAGCGGGGAGCTATTTTTGGCTACAATAATCTGGTTGTAGATATGCGATCTTTAGTGCGTATGAAAGAAACTGGTTATCCGGTGGTTTTTGATGCTACTCACAGTGTGCAGCTTCCCGGAGGACGGGGAGATAAGTCCGGGGGAGAAAGAGAATTTGTTCGTCCGCTGGCTCGGGCTGCCGCGGGAGTTGGTATACAGGCTTTATTTGTGGAAACTCATCCTGAGCCCGAAAATGCTCTTTGTGATGGTCCCAATATGGTACCTCTGGATAGAATGAAGGATTTGCTGCAGGAGGTAAAAAAGTTTGATGAATTGAGACGGAGAGGTGGAGTAAAATAAGATGAAAGATATGCCAGATTTTTCTGAGAGCCCTTCTTTATCTGATAATGGGCCGGGAATGATTGAGGCAGCTATGAGCAGAGCTCGCCAGGTTTTACAGCAGGAAGCCAGAGCTGTTAGCAAACTTTCCCAGGCTATTGATGGCAGTTTTCGTCAGGCGGTAGAGAGTATTCTGGCCAGTGAGGGTCGCATGCAGTTAACCGGTGTAGGTAAATCCGGTCTTATTGCTCGTAAAATTGCGGCTACTCTTTCGAGCACCGGTACTCCTGCTTATTTTATTCATGCCGGAGAAGCTCTGCATGGAGATCTGGGTATGGTAACAGAAGAGGACATAGTTCTGGCTATTTCTAACAGCGGAGAAACAGAAGAGCTTCTGCAGATAGTCCCGGCCGTCAAAAGAATAGGGGCGGATTTATTTGTGCTGACTTCCTGTCCTCAATCTACTCTGGGGGATAGAGCTGATCTGGTGCTGACCAATGAAGTTGAAGAAGAGGCCTGTCATCTGGATTTGGCCCCAACTTCCAGTACTACTGCTGCTTTAGCTCTGGGAGATGCGCTGGCCATGGCTCTGGCTTATGTGCGAGGCCTGGATTCTTCGGATTTTGCTTTATATCACCCGGGAGGAAGTCTGGGACGGAAACTTTTGACAACTGTGCAGGAAGTGATGGAAATACGCGAGCAAAACCCCTGTGTGACGGCTGATGAATCTCTACAGCAGGCTCTATTTGTAATGACTGATAGTAGAATGGGTTCTACTTCTGTTATAAATGAAAATGATAAATTAGTAGGTATAATTACAGATGGAGATGTCAGAAGAGCTTTGCGGGGGGATGATCAGGATCT
Source organism: uncultured Halanaerobiaceae bacterium (assembly GCA_964403065.1). Lineage (GTDB taxonomy): Bacteria > Bacillota > Halanaerobiia > Halanaerobiales > Halarsenatibacteraceae > Halarsenatibacter. The sequence continues at coordinate 3,694 of CAYOFJ010000152.1, forward strand.
TTTAAACGCAAATGTTAAAACGGTTATGACTTCCTCACCTCTTTCGGTCTTTCCTGATATGCTGGCAGCTGAAGCTTTAAAATTGATGGAAAATAAAGAAATCAATCATCTGCCGGTAGTGAATTCTAATAATTCTCCGGTGGGTATGGTTAATTTTCAGGACCTCCTGCGGGCAAAAGTTTGGTGATGTTAATATAATATGAAATCTATAAATTTATTCTCGAAAATTAAAGGGTTCATTCTGGTGCTGCTTTTTGAGGTTGTTAGTTTTTTGGTCAATTTGCTTCCCCTCAGGGTTTCAGGTTTTTTGGGTAAAAAGCTGGGAGACTTAATAAAATTGCTGGGTATGCGGGAAGAGGTAGCCCGTAAAAATATGAAAAAAGCCCTGCAGGAAAATCCTGCATTTGAGAAAGAAATTGATATAAGTTTGACTTTAAAAAATTGTTATAGACATTTAGGCCAGTTAGCTGTGGAATTTCTGTTATTAGATAGCTTACAGGGCAGGCTATCTGACTTTCATGAAATTAAAGGAGAAGATAATTTAGAGAAAGCTTTCGAGAAAGGCAATGGGGTGATTGTTTATACAGCTCATTTTGGTAACTGGGAATGGCTGGGGAGTGTGCTGGCAGAAAAAGGTTATCCGGTAACAGCTATTGCCCGCACACAAAAACAGGCTGCTATTAATTCTCGTATTAATGAGCTGCGGACTAAACAGGGCTTGGAGCTGGTTTCTGATCGAAATTCCGGGGTAAGAAAGGCAATAAAAGAATTAAAACTTGGCAATGTGCTGATTATTTTAGGAGATCAACATGCACCTCATGGAACAGCACTAAATTTTTTTAACTGGAAGGCAAGTGTTTTTGGAGGGGCAGTGCAAATAGCTTCACGTTATAATGCTCCTATTGTTCCTGCTTTTTCAGTGCGAAAAGGTTTCGCAAATTTTTGTGTAAAAATAGAGCCTTTTTTGGAACTACCAGAGAATCTCAGCACCGAGGAAGAAAAGTACTGGTTGAAGAAATTACTGCGAATAACTGAAGCTCAAATTGGTGAATATCCTTCACAATGGCTGTGGCTGCACCGACGCTGGAAGCTGGATTAATCTTAGAGAGGCGGATTTTAATGAAAAGGAATATTATATACATATTCTATATTCTTCTGATATTTTTGTCATTAATATTTCTATCTCCATATTTTATATACCTTCTTATAAAAGGCCGGGGCCAGGAAGCAAAAGAGAGATTGGGGCTGGTTTCTTTTCCCGACAAAGAAAAATTAAGGCAAAGTCAGGTTATCTGGCTGCATGGTGCTTCGGTAGGAGAAATAAAAGCTGCGGGAAAAGTCATGCAGAAATTAAAAACAGAAGGGCAGGATAACTTTTATTTTTTCGTCACTGCTATGACCCCTGCAGGTCGGGATATTGCCCGGTCAGAGCTGGATGATGCTGATTTCGCAGGTTATATACCTGTGGATTTTGCCCCCATATTATACTTTTTTATACGCCGCCTGCAGCCTGATATGCTGCTGCTGCTGGAAACGGAGTTTTGGCCTGCTTTAATTCAGGAAACTCACCG
>CAYOFJ010000153.1:0-5243 GCA_964403065.1 uncultured Halanaerobiaceae bacterium
GGTGTAAGCATAGCAGCCAGCCCTCTGGCCGTGCTGGGAGTTGTCATTCTGGGTTCGTTAACTTTCGTCAGCCTGGGTTATATGCTTATCTCTTTTGTCAGCTCAGCAGAAGGTGGGCGCAACCTTATTCAGGTGGTACAGTTTCCCATGTTATTTCTGTCGGGTATCTTCTTCCCTATAGAGACTATGCCCGACTATACCCAGCCTATTGTGAGGGCACTGCCCCTGACTTACCTGGGTGATGCCCTGCGCCAGCTGATGGTAGGTATCAGTGGTAATTACTCCTTGACCTTCAATATTGCTGTGCTGACAGGCTGGTTTCTGGCAGCTTCCCTGATAGCCATTAAATTTTGGCGCTGGGAATAATCAGTGATATAATATGTGAATTTCAAATTTACCCGGCCAACAGCAGTAAAATATATATATCAACAGGAAAACAGCGCTGGTTTTAAACACCAGCGCTTACTTTTTTCCGATATTATTATATCCGTATCTTTTCCACGAATAGCTCTAGAGAGGTAAAAATTATCCTTTCAAAGATAAGTCTCTGCCCTGTTTTAAATAATTATGTCCAGCTTTTCGTTCACAGCCGAAAAAATTTTTGAACCAGAAAATAATATAATTTTTGCAGGATTTTATATTTCTACAAAGAAATGTGTATATAAGGTAATAACACGAAAAATTAAATCGTGTTAATATAATATGAAAGGGGATAATTATTATGAAATCATTTTTACAAAAATTTTTCCCGAAACACAATAGCATTCTATTTTTCTCGACACTAATTTTAATTTCTGCCTCGGTATTATTAACCACCGGTTCTGTACTGGCCGGCAATTCAGTCATAACAGATATGGCGGACAGAGAAGTCAAAGTACCGGAAGATCCGCAAAGAATTGTGGCTCTGGGTGCAGGTATGATGCGAAAAGTAGCCTATTTTAAAGCCACAGATAAAATAGTGGGTGTGGAAGACACAGAAAAAGATCCTGAAGATTTTAACAGCCCCTATCAGCTTGCCAATCCGGAGCTGCTTGACAAACCAATGATCGGCCCACAACATGGTGGTGATGCAGAATTGATCGCCGGGGTAGAACCGGATTTGATCTTATTTTCCGGTGATGCTGGAGAAGCGCAGAAATTAAATCACAGGTTAAATATTCCGGTGGTTCAGTTTGAATTTGGCGATATATTCAATCAGCGCCAGATACTTTATGAAGCCCTGGAATTGATGGGGGAGGTTCTGAATAAATCCGAGCGTTCCCGGGAGCTAAGAGAGTTTATTGCCACCACCATTTCCGACCTTAACTCCCGAACAGAGAATATTCCTGCGGATGAGCGCCCTGTAGTTTACGCCGGTGGTATGTCCTATCGCGGAGCTCACGGTTTTAATTCTGTGCGCTACCCTTTTCCCCCCTTTGAATTTATTAATGCCAGTGATGTTACAGGGGAATATCTTGATTATGAAAATATGACCCATGTGGAATTGAGTCGGGAGTTGCTTTTGGACTGGGATCCGAAAACTATATTTGTAGATCTGGGTAATTACCATTTGGTCAGAGAAGATTTTGTTAAACACAGAGAGTATTCAGCTCTATCAGCCGCTCAAAATAACGACATTTATGGTCTTATGCCCTATGCTTCCTATCATGTTAACTTTGCTTCCGTACTGGCCAACAGTTACTATATTGGCTCCATAGTCTATCCAGAAAAATTCGCCGACATAGAACCGACTGATAAAGCTGATGAAATCTATAAAACAATGCTGGGTGAACCAGTTTATCAGAATATGGCAGATGAACACGGTAGTTTTGGTCCTGTCGATCTTTAACCTATATATTTATCTGCAAATAATTGTTGAGCAGGAGGTTTAAATTTTGCAGAAAAAAGCTGATAATAATTTCCAGCTCCAGGACAGATTAGTTCAACAATATGACAGTTTGACACGAAGTAAATTACTTACAACAGTTATCGCCCTCATCCTTCTGCTGCTGCTAGCTGTTTATTCCACAGCCACAGGAGCACTGGATATCGCTATACCAGAGGTTTTTTCCGCTCTGTTCCGGGCGGAAGCAGGCAGCAGTCAGTTAATTATATGGAATATTCGCCTGCCGCGGGTAGCAGCCAGCATTATCGGCGGTGGTGGTCTGGCTGTGGCAGGAATGGTTATGCAGAGTATTTTGAAAAATCCGCTGGGCTCTCCTTTTACGCTGGGAATATCTCAGGCCGCTGGTTTTGGTGCAGCCTTTTCTATTATTTTTCTGGGGGCTGGAACCCTGCAGAGTGGTGGGGAAAGTGCAATTATTCTAGAACAGGTCCATTTAACTACAATTTCGGCTTTTGCCTGGTCTCTATTATCCACCGGTATGATTGTTTTGCTGGTGAAATTTAAAGGAGCCTCTCCGGAAACAATGATTTTAACCGGGGTAGCTCTGGGTTCTCTGTTTACTGCCGGCACCACGGCTTTACAGTATATGGCTGATGATGTGGAACTGGCTGCCATCGTTTTCTGGACTTTTGGTGATGCGGGAAGAGCCACCTGGCAGAATAACGGTATTATGCTGCTTGTGCTGCTGCCGGCATTGATATATTTCGCTCTTAACAGCTGGAACTATAAACTTATGGCCTCGGGAGATGAAACAGCCAGAAGCCTGGGAGTTCCAGTGAATAGGGTCAGACTTCTTGGTATGCTGATAGCTTCATTAATCACAGCAGTTATAATTTCTTTTATAGGTATAATTGGTTTTATTGGTCTGGTGGCACCTCATATTGGACGCAAATTAATCGGCCCGGATGAAAAATTTCTCATACCTTTTTCAGTACTAACAGGGAGTATCCTGCTTTTAGCCGCTGACACCGCGGCCCGCACATTACTGGCTCCGGTAGTTTTACCCGTGGGAATACTGACCTCCTTTTTAGGAGTGCCTTTATTTCTCTATCTCGTACTACGTGGGAGGGAATACATGTGGAATTAAAAATAAATGATCTGTATTTCAAATATGACCGGGAATGGACACTGGAAAATATAAATTTTTCCACTAAGGAAAATGAGATGACTGCAGTTCTGGGACCAAATGGCTCGGGAAAGAGCACCCTGTTAAAATGTATCAATGGTATTTTGAATCCTGACCGGGGAAAGATAAATCTGGCGGACAAAGATTTAACCTCCATGTCTTCGGCTGAACTGGCCAGGTTTATCGCCTATGTGCCTCAAAAAGAAAGCCGCAGTTTTCCAGCACCGGTATTTGAAATGATTCTTATGGGACGAAAACCTTATATCAATTACCGGCCGGACAAAAAAGATAAAGAGAAAACAGCGGCCGTAATTGAAGAAATGGACTTAGAAGATATTGCTTTTAGAGATTTTAATTCACTCAGCGGAGGGCAGCAGCAGAAAGTGTTGATTGCCCGGGCTATGGTACAGGAACCCCATCTGCTTCTGCTGGATGAACCTACCAGCAGTCTTGACCTTAAACATCAGCTGGATGTTATGGAAGTAATATCGGAGCAGACAGAAAATGAAATCTCGGCTTTGATCGCCATGCATGATCTGACCCTGGCTGCCCGTTATTGTGAAAAGTTTGTGATTTTAAATGATGGCAAAGTCCACAGCAAAGGTGATGGCGAAGTGATCAACTGCCAGACAATATCTGAAGTGTACGAAGTAGAAGCTGAAGTCAGAGAAGAACAGGGCAAACCTGTAATTACACCCATTTGTTCTCATAAAAGCAGAGCTGTTTAAACTGAAATTTACATTTGCTATTCTACAAATTCTTCCGGATCAACAAAGGTACGACCTATGAATACTGACCAGTGCAGATGGGGGGCGGTAACAAAACCGGTTTCCCCCACTTCACCTATAACCTCAACTTCCAGCCGTGATCTATTATAATTGTATTACCCGCAGCAAGAAGCTCCCGGGCCAGCACATCTCTGCCAGAAGCCGCTACTGCAGCTCGTCCAGAGTGAGCAGTCCTTCCGGAATGTCATAATCAAGCTCTATCTCTTTGATCCGATAAATAGTTTCGGTGTCTTCACGCAGCTTATCCTCCATAATCATTTCAGTGGGCATCCAGCGTCCCTCTTTTACCTCTTCTACTTTTTCTGATCTCATCTCTTTGAGCAATCTGCCATCCCGGGCATACATCTCTTCTAGAAGAATCACAAATCTTTCCTGATCAACCCAGAGTCGACGGCTGTGATAGGCTACATCTTCACCTTCGCGGGCTGTGGCCTTAACAACGTAAACAGGACGGTCATTGATGGTATCTTCCGACTCCCGTTCAAACTCGTAAAGTTCGGTTAATCTTTCCGATTCCATCATATCCTGGTAGGAAAAATCGCTGCCCATCATTCTTTGTTCCAGCATATGACCGGAAATGCGCACCAGATCTTCGGCATCGGGGAAGTACATCCACAGTTCATCATCAAGCAAAAGATAACGCGTGCCGCGATCACGGGGATTGGTAAATTCGGCCAGCCCTTCGGTTACTTCACCATCACTTCTCACATAGGATATCATTTCTTTTCTAATCTCCCTATCACGATCGATAATGATCATTTCCGACTCAGTGCGGGCTGAAGCTAAAAATTGATTGTCATCAACCCTGGTCATGATCTCCTCTCCAGTTAATTCCTCAGCCTGAACAATACCCAAATTCGTGCTTATAAACATTATTATTGCCACAGTAACCAGCAATGCCAGCCTGCTAAAACGGGAAGCGAAGGCGGTTTTCAAAATATCTCGAGCTGTCTCTTTAGTAAACTTTACCAGCATAAATTATCACTCCTCGGATTTATACTTTAAAAAATATTGTCAGTACCACATGGTCTTATATCTTCCCTTCGAAAAAATCAAGCAGCTGCAGCTGATCAGTTTATTATAAAACACATTAAGCATCTATTTTCAAAGCATCGACAGGGTCCAGCCTGGAAGCTCTGCGAGCAGGATAGAGACAGGCCAGGGTAGTAATTATAACTCCCAGAAAAAAGCTAAATATGAGATTTTCCGGATTATAAGCAGTGTACAAAACGGGATCAACCATCCAGTCTACTCCTTCAACTACCCGGTTAAGTGCATCGACTTCTATACCTGTAATAGAGATGCGATAGTTGATCCAGCCGCCAATAACAGCTCCCAGAAAACTGCCGGCAATTCCCATTAAAGCCCCCTCCAGGGTAAAAACCTGCATAATCTGTCTACTTTTAAGTCCCAGAGCAGCCATCATACCTATCTCGGTTCTGCG
>CAYOFJ010000154.1:0-5230 GCA_964403065.1 uncultured Halanaerobiaceae bacterium
CAGCACAAAACTGAACTTTTTCATTAATTAAATTCCCCCTTTAGGAATTGGTAAAGATTTTAAGTGGAGTAAAATGAAGAATAAAATCTTTGCGCTTCGTGATTTCTTCTCTGTATATAAATTAATGATTGTTTTTGATTTTCCTTCTTTTTTTAATGAATAATTTTTAAAATTTATTTTTTAGTGTCATGATATTGAGTGGTTTTTGCATAAAATTTATATTGTTGAGAAGGGTTTTTAATAATATTCAAGAAGGATAGTATATAAGGAGGTAGATTATGAGTTCAGAAAAGCTGGATTTAATTGAAACCGAAGGTGACCCATTTCAAATAGGTACCCAACACGGAGAAGCGCTGAGAAAAGAGATAAATGATTTTTTAAGGTTTCTTTATATTGAGTTTGCTTATGGAGATTTACAGCTGGAAAATGCTCGAAAATTTGCCCAAAAATTTGCCAGACCTCTGGAGAATTTTTCTAAAGAAGCAACCCTGGAGATGCGGGGAATAGCACGGGGAGCACATGTTGATTATGAGGATATTATATTGATAGCTTTGAGTGAAGAAATTCCGAGCTTCTCGCATGCTTGTACTGCTTTTGCTGCCACCGGACAGGCTACCAGAGACAGCCACACTTTTTTGGGGCAGACCTGGGACAATTCTGTAATATGGTGTGAAAATGTTGAGGCCAGACTTATTCGCAAAAAATATAAAGGAGGTCCCACAGTTCTGGCCTATATTTTTCCGGGGATGATTGCTGCTGCCGGTTTGAATTCACAGGGGATAGGAATCAGCTGGAATACAGTTCCCAAATTGAGGTTGAATGAAGGGGTGCCTACTTATGTCATCATCAATAAATTGTTAAAACAAAAAACTATAGCTGAGGCTATTTCGGTGGTGAGAGACGCTAATAGGGCTGGCTGTTTTAATTTTATTGTTGCCAATGACAAGGAAATATATAATATTGAGGCAACTCCTGATGATGTGGAAATTGATTATACTAATTCTTATTATGGTCATACCAATCATTATGTGGGGGACAAATTCTCGGGCCTGCAAAATCTATCACAGGAACAGACTTATAGTTCTGCTGCTGTCTCTACTTTGATAAGGCAGGAGAGATTGCTGAAAATGATGGAGGATAAATATAGCTATATTGAATTGGAAGATGCTATGGATTTTCTGCGAGATCATGTAAATTATCCTGATTCTATCTGTTCACATCCTAATTTTGCCCGCAAAAAGGAAAATAGGAATATGACAAGGTCGGGCTGGGTTATGATTCCTTATGAGCTTGAATGGTGGATTACTCCTGGATTACCCTGCCAAAAACGCTATTATTGTTATTCTGTCGAAAGTAAAGGTTTGGATGAGTTTAATTAAATAACGATAAATTTGACAAATATCATAAGGTTTTATATAATTTTTATAATGATAATTATTATTGCTAGAAAAAATTGGAGGAGGTATTAAAATGGAGAATGAATTTTGGAAATTTTCTTCTGTATTTATTCTGATGTTGGGTTTGCTTTTATTACCTGCTGTAGCTCAGGCTTCTGGACATGGGGGTGCACCTGAAGGTTTTTTTACTGCGGAGACATTATCCGAATTTGATGGTGTAGATGAGCCAGCATATGCAGCTTATAGAGGTAGAGTTTATGACCTTAGTGAAACTTTTGATGATGGTACCCATGGTGGACATGAAGCCGGTCAGGATCTTACTGAAGAGCTTTATGATGCCGGGCATGGACCTGATGTGCTGGAGGATCGAGAAGCAGTTGGATATTATCTGGAAGAAGTTTTAACCGAAGAAGAGCTGGCTGAATACGATGGCACTGATAATCCTCCTTATGTGGCAGTGGATAATATCATTTATGATGCCAGTGATGTTTTTGAGGAAGGCTCTCATGGCGGACATGAAGCAGGTCAGGTACTTACAGAGGAGTTTCACGGTAGACATGGAGAAGATAATTTAGAAGCTATGCCGATAGTAGGAGTTTTGGCTGTATATGAATTATCTGAAGAAGAGCTGGCTGAGTATGATGGCCAGGATGGGAGTGAAGCTTTTGTAGCAGTAGATGGGGTAATTTATGATGTGACCGATAGATTTACCGAAGGCACACATGGAGGTTATGAAGCAGGTCAGGATTTAACAGAAGAAATAGGTGATGCGGGACATATAAGAACAGTTTTGCCGGATTATCCTGTGGTAGGGGTAATGGTCGAAAACTAAACCTAAACATAGTTGAAATTTACCGTGAACCAAGTTAAATAGTTTTCAATAAATGCTTATAATGAATAACAACTTAATATAAAAGTATAATTTAAAACTCCCCGGTAGTAAATCCGGGGAGTTTTTATCGTCGGCTAGATTGTTATGAAAACTATGATAGTAGGGTCAGAATATTTTTGTCGACTTTATGGTTAATTTAGAGTTTTTAGCTCATCTTTTACTATATTTTCAAATTCAGTGGTTTCTTCAGTGAGATTTTGCATTTCCCGCAGGAGTTCCTGCAGAAATTCAGGTACATTCACTTCGAATTTTTCCAGCAGGGATTCGATTAATTTCAAAATTGCTATAAAAATTTTCTCGTTTTCCCTGTCGGAAATAAATTTTCTTGCCAGAAAACCCGAACAAAATATCACAAAGGGCATTAGAATTTCCAGTAGATATAATCCTATTATTTTAATCACCTCCTATTATCCGACCGGTTTAACAAGATCACCCTGCCAGCGCCGAGTTATTTATGGGACTTATTTATTGTACCTTTGTAAGTTTGCTGTTACAATAAGTTTTAAAAGGATTTATCATAAATTTATTTAAGTAAAATAAAAAACGTTATAATATTTGTCAGCAAAGCAAAAAATAAATAATTTGAAAATTACACAAAATTTGTTGACAAACAAAAATTAGTATAGTATTATGTAAATAGGTCGAAAGTACCATTATCTATATTTTTTGCTATAGAATTTTAATATCAAAATAATTTAAAGCTAAAAAATAAGATGCGTTAAAGGCACACCTGCTGAAAGGCGGGGTCGCAAAGCTTCAGTCTAAGGGCAGTATTCACTGTCTATGATAGCTGGGCTGCCGCAATATAAGGGCAGGCAAACCCAGCTATTTGAGCTGGGTTTTTATTATATCTGATTCTTCACCAGAATAGCTGGTGAAATCGCAATATATACTGGGCAATAATGTTTACTTATATTTTTAAATGCAGATTTTGGGTTTTTGCATTAGTACAAGAAGGGGGATGACCTAAATGGACCTCACAACCTCTGTGACATCCAAAAGAGAGGTAGAAAATTTTAGCGAAGTTATTTCTGAGTTTAAATCTTTGTTAAATGAGGCCGGTATAGCTTTCTGGTATTTTTCCAATAAGTCTAAATATGTTGAAGTTAATCAGGTTTATGCTGATATTTTGGAAAAAAACAAAGAGGAAATAGAGGGGAGCCAGCTTTCTCAAATCTTAACTGATTCTGAAGAAATAAAAGATTGTATTGCTGAAAATCGAAAAGTTTTAGAGAAGGAAAAACAGCTTACAACTACAAAAGAAATATATAAAACGAGTAATGAAAAGAGACTGCTTAAAGTTACTAAAATAAAAGTGATTGATAAAGATAATAATAATGAGTATATAGTTTGCACCGGTGAAGACATCACCCGGGAAAAGCAACTGCAGGAACAGATGGAAAAAAGCAGCAGTCATTATAAGAAGCTGGTAGAAAATCTGGATGAAGGTATTACCATAGTGGACGAAAAAGAAAATTTTATTTTTGCTAATTCTTTTGCGGAAGATTTATTTGGTGTGGAAGAGGGTGAGCTGATAGGCAGAAATATGAAAGAATTTGTTTTTGCTGAAGAATCTTTAGAGAAAATCACTGCCGGAACTCAAAAAAGGAAACAGGGAAAAACCGGAAAATATGAACTGGAGATTATCAGTGAGAAAGGGAAGAAAAAAATTCTGGATGTTGTGGCCACTCCGCGCTGGCAGGGAGATAAATATGAAGGAGCTTTCAGTATTATTAGAGATATAACTGAACGCAAACAGAAGGAAGAGGAGCTCAAGTTAACTCAATTTTCTGTAAATAATGCTTCGGTGGGAATTATTTGGATTAATCCACAGGGGAAATTTGAATTCGTTAACGATACTATATGTGAAAATCTGGATTATGACAGAGAGGAAATTTTGGGCAGAGATATTAGTTTTATTGATCCCAGCTATTCCCGGGCTGCGAGGCAGCAAAGATGGCAGAGTTTAAAAAATAAAGGTAAGCAGATTATAGAAACTGAACATGAGACCAGAGAAGGTGAGATAATTCCTGTAGAAGTCAGGAGTCATTATGTTAATTATAAGGGCCAGGAATATGAATTTGCTTTTGTGCAGGATATAAGTGAGAGAAAACATGCCGAAAAAGAATTAAAAGAGCAGAAAGAAGTCATAGAAAAATTACATGACACTGCTTTGAAGTTGAGAGAATTGAATAGTGAAGAGGAGATATGTCAGCTGACCGTGGATACTGCTGAAACTCTGCTTGATTTTAAAATATGTAATTTGAGTTTAATTGAGGGAGAAATGCTGATTCCCCGGGCTTCCTCCACTGGTGTTCCTACCGGCGGAGAAGCTGCCACCTCTGTACATGAGGGTATTGCCGGAAAAACTTTCAGGGAGAAGACCAGCTATATTACTGATAATATAGCCAGTGAGCCGGAAGCTAATCCGGTCAGTGATGAATATAAATCAGCCATAAGTGTATCCATAGATGAGCACGGTGTGTTTCAGGCTGTAGCCACAGAAAAAAGCGCATTTTCAGAGGAGGACCTGGAGCTGGCAGAGCTTTTAATGTCTCATACTTCAGCTGCTCTGGACAGGATTTATTCGCAGCAGAAAATTCGTTATAAAACTTTTCATGATGAGTTAACTGGTATATATAATCGTACCTATCTGGAACAGGAGATAGAAAGGCTGGATACAGACAGGCAGCTGCCTTTAAGTTTAATAATGATAGATATCAATGGTTTGAAAATTATAAATGATAGTTTTGGTCATGATAAAGGAGATAAATTAATTAAAAGGACGGCAGATCTGCTTAAAGATTGTCTGCGTGAGGAGGATATTCTGGCGCGCTGGGCCGGAGACGAATTTGTTATACTTTTACCGCAGACTTCTCGGGAAGAAGCAGAAAAAATTAAAGACCGGATAGATGATAAATGCGAGAAAACCTGTGATAAT
>CAYOFJ010000155.1:0-5213 GCA_964403065.1 uncultured Halanaerobiaceae bacterium
GTAAAGCCAAGATCAGTTGGCACCAGCTTATTCCCATCTTTTTCCACGTATTCTCTTTCCAGAATAGTAGAAATAGTTGGGGCATAAGTACTGGGTCTGCCGATTCCTTCTTCTTCCAGAGTTTTTACCAGTCGAGCCTCTGTATAACGGGGTGGTGGAGAAGTGAAATGCTGTTCAGTTTCAATCTCATCTATTATAAGTTTCTCCCCTTCTTCTAATTCGGGAATTTCCGTGCGATTATTGCTGCTGAATGTATTAACCTTAAGAAATCCAGGGAAGAGCATTTTAGAACCAGAAGCTCTAAAATGATATCTTTCTCCAGCATTAATATCTATAGTCAAAGTCTGGTAGATTGCCGGGGACATTTGACTGGCCACAAATCTTTCCCATATCAGCTTATAAAGCCTATATTGATCGCGATTTAAATCATTTTTAATAGAGGCCGGTGTCCTTCTGACTTCAGTGGGTCTAACAGCTTCATGTGCATCCTGTACATTTTCATCTTTATTATTATTATTTGAACTGCTGCCACTGTAATATTTACTGCCATATTTCCCGTTAATATATCTGGCAGCCTGGCTTTTTGCTTCTTTAGAAACACGTGTGCTGTCGGTTCTCATATAACTAATAAGACCTACATTTCCTTCCTCACCTATTTCAATACCTTCATACAACTGCTGAGCAACAAACATGGTCTTTTTAGCTGAAAAACTAAAAATACTGGCAGCACGCTGCTGTAAGGTACTGGTAGTAAATGGAGGGTTGGGATATCTTTTGCGTTTACGCTTCTTCACTTTATCAACTATAAAATCGTGTTCATTAATTTCTGCTACGGCATTTTTTGTTTCCTCTTCATTCCCCAGATTGAATTTTTCGCCATCTATCCTGTGCAGGCTGGCCGTAAATTCATCCTTATCTTCTTCACGCTGCAGGTGAGCATCTATAGTCCAGTATTCATCCGGGTCAAAAGCTTCAATTTCTCTTTCCCTTTCACAAATAATCTTAACAGCAACAGTTTGTACTCTGCCGGCAGACAATCCTCTTCTAACTTTCTTCCATAAAAGCGGGCTTAATTTATAACCTACCAGCCGGTCAAGAACTCTGCGAGCCTGTTGAGCATTGACTAAATTTTTATTAATGTCCCGCGGAGAATCAAGAGCTTGATTTATTGCTTCTTCAGTAATTTCATTAAATACAATCCGCGGCCTATCTTCTTCAAGTTTTAATGCTCGGGATAGATGCCAGGATATAGCTTCCCCTTCTCTATCAGGGTCAGTTGCCAGCAGTACTGATTCACTTTTTTTAACCGCTTTTCGCAGCCGCTTAAGCACTTTACCCTTACCCCGAATTGTAATATATTGAGGAGTAAAATCATCTTCAATATCTACACCCAGTTTACTTTTGGGCAGATCAATAACATGTCCCATAGAAGCCTCAACTTTAAAATTATCACCAAGATATTTACTTATCGTTTTAGCTTTAGCCGGAGATTCTACTATAACTAATGTTTCATCTTTACTTTTAGCCATCATCACACCTCCACAGTGCACAAAAACTATATTAATACCAGAACTAATTTTTTGCTTAATTTCATTTCCTGGTAAAATCTTTTGAAAATAATTTTCACGATTGTTTTGCAATTACTTCTTCTATATTATATTGGTTTTAATAAGTTTTGTAAACCCTCAAAATAATATTTTTGTCCGGATCTCCTGGTTATTATCTCCCTGACCTCCAGTTTTAGGAGCAGGGAATTAAGCTCTCCGGCTTCCCTATCTGTCAATGATATCAACTCTTCCAGAGTGAGCTCTCTTTCCCTGTTAAAAATCTTTATAATCTTTTTTTCCAGAGGTGTGAAATCTGGCGGTATTACTACTTTTTTATCTTCATTTTCAACTGTAACCTCATGAAAAAGATGTGAAATAATATCACCTGCATCTGTAACAGGAATTGCTCCCTCCACAAGCAAATTATTACAGCCCTCACTATTGGGACGGTCAATATTTCCCGGTACAGCAAAAATTTCTCTATTTTGTTCCAGGGCCAGATTAGCAGTTATCAAAGCCCCACTTTCTCGGGCAGCCTCTACCACTATAACCCCCTGGCTCATACCGCTTATAATTCTATTACGACGGGGAAAACTGCCGGCAGTAGGTTTCTTATCCAGCCAGAACTCCGAAATCACAGCACCCTGGCCGGGAATTCTATCAAATATATCCCTGTTTTTATAAGGATAACAGTAATTATGTCCGGAACCCAGCACAGCAATAGTTCTGCTCTTTCCCGCCAGTGCTCCCAGGTGAGCCTGTCTATCAATACCTTCAGCCATTCCACTTATAACAGTTATATTATATCTGGCCAGCTCTTCTGCCAATCGAAAAGAAACCTTTTCTCCATACCGGGTTGACTTGCGGGAACCAACAATAGCCACAGCCGGAAAATTGGCAAATATCTCCCCTTTAACAAATAAGACAGGTGGGGGATCGTAAATTTCTCTCAAAGCGGCAGGAAATTTTTCATCTTCCCTGGTTATTATTTTTATGTTCTTCTCTTCCAGTTCTGCCAGTCTGGTTTCAAGGTCCAGGTTTTCTCTAGTTTCACATAATGATTCTTTTAATTTTGCTTTTCCCAATAAATGCTGCAGCTTTTTTTCCGCAGCCAGCCAAATTTTTTTAGGATCCGGTTCCAGCTGCAGAGCTTTACTCAAAGTAACAGGGCCCAGACCGGGCACCAGGCTTAAACCCAGCCAGTATTTTTTATTATTTTCCAATTACACCGCTCCTTTACATTTTATTAACTATATTATACACATTATGGGAATAATTTACAATAGGCTTTTCCTATATTTGTTAATTCGGACAAAAAAACATAGAAAAATCCCCGGCCTGCACCAGGGATTGACTGGGCTGAATATAAATTAAACAATTTGTTTACTTTTTAAACAGGAATAATATAAAACTGAATTTTAAAATTCTACAATAGCTCTAATCCTGGTTGTAAATTCTATTGTTCCAGGAGTTATTTCCACCGGTTCCCTATCTAAAGCTTCAGCTCTCGCAGAAAAATGCACCGGTCTCACAGTGTTACCAGAAAAATCATCCTCAATTTCTATTTCTGCAAATCTGTACTCAGGACTGCCAAATTCGGCAGCAATTCTTCCGGCTTTTTCTTCAATTCTGGCTATCGCTTCATTGGTGGTTTCAATCTGATACTGTTTACGTTCAGAAAGCTGATAATCAATATCTTCAATTCTATTTATACCTTCCTGAAGTGCAAGATCAATAACACTCCCCACCTGATTTAAATCAGTAATTTCTGTCTTAATTCTATTTGTCACTATATATTGCTCTTCTTGATCCTGTCTAATTCTGTAGGTCAATGTTTCAAATTCCAGCTCAAATTCCTCTGTCAGGGCCTGTCGAGCTTCATTCATAGCCTGACTATTTTCCTCGTAAACTTCCTGAACATTATCCCCGGAGCTCTCTACTCCCAGAATAATACTGGTCATATCAGGTTCAACTTCTTTCTTTTCCGTATGAGAAATTTTCAGATCAGTCATGAGCTCGCGCTCTTCAGCAGCAACAAGCCTTTGTTCTAAATCTTCCATTTGCGCTTCCAGCTCAGTAGTGTCCGGAGCCAGTTCTTGCTCCAGCTCTTCCATATCTATAACCTGATCCAAATCCACAGTATCAAAATCTACATCCTCCTCTGTAACAACTGTCTCGGGATCTTCCACCTGATCTCTTCGTAAAATAGTCACCTCATAAGGAAGGATAATTGCAAGTGCAACCAATACTACCAACACGATTATCAAATAATAACCTTTTCTGCCCAAATTTTAATCCCCCTCTCATGTTAAATTTAAATCTGAGCAAAATTAATATATATACCTCCGGCAGATTAATCACCCGAACTGCCGGAGGTCCTGCCAGAAAATAATTTTTTAATATTCATCCAGATGGTACCATTCAGGATCATCCAGCCAGGTATTTGGTTTGTTCACCATATTTATAATGTTTTGCAAAATTTCTTCGTGCTTTTTTTCTTTCCGGGCCAGACGGTTAAATACTTCTTCTACTTCTTTATCATCAGTTTCTTCTGCTTTCTCACTGTAATACTTATTACTTTCTCTCTCCAATTCCTGAGCTTCTTTGTAAATGTCGACCTGATCAGTCGGCAGGGAAGAATCCTTCTCCCAGTCAAAATCAGAAGCAAGCTCATTAAATACCTCTCTAGCCTGAGAAACAATATCAGAATCAACCTCTTCTTCCTGGTCTCCTTCTGCCAGATTCCTGATAATTCTTTCATGCTTCTCTTCTTCGGCAGCCAGCTCTTCAAATACATCTTTTAATTTTTTGTTTTCCACTTTTTCTGCACATTCATAATAAAAATCCTGATTTTTTTGCTCGAAATTTATGGCAAACTGATATATCTCTTTCATTGAATTCAGCCTCCTTTTTACCCCTCAGCTGCTATTTAAACTCATCTACCAGGTCCTGATATTCCTCTGCGGGCGTAGGTTTGACCTTCATTGTATCAGGCAAATGAGGGAAATTATCTCTAAATATCTTCTTTTTATTGTGGTATATTACACCTATAGGTATTTTATCTCCCCATTCCTGAGCCTTTTTAAAGGCAGCGTCTCTATCTTCAGGATTATAACTTTCCTCCAGTTCATATACTCTTTCAGTATACCACTGATAGGTGTTGACTTTATTAAATGTAACACATGGCTGTAAAATATCTACCAGAGCATAACCATCATGACGGATTGCCTTTTTCATCATTTCCTGCATGTGATCATTTTTACCCACAAAAGTCCGGGCCACAAAACTGGCGTCCATCCCCACTGCAAATTCAATGGGATTAAAAGGATCAGCAGTTACTCCCCGGGGCTGTACCCCGGTCGTAATTTCCGTACCCGTTGTAGGAGAAGCCTGACCTTTGGTCAGGCCGTAAATCTGATTATTGTGCACAAAATGAGCTATATCAGGATTGCGGCGAATATTGTGCAGCAGATGATTGCCACCTTCCCCATAGGTATCACCATCACCTGATTCCACTATAACAGTAAGTTCAGGATTTGCCAGTCTAAATCCAATTGCCGGAGGCAAAGCTCTTCCGTGTAAACCGTTAAAACCATTAACTCTAAAATAGTGCGGCATTTTGGCAGCCTGTCCAATTCCCGTGAACATAACAACTTCTTCTGGTTT
>CAYOFJ010000156.1:0-5186 GCA_964403065.1 uncultured Halanaerobiaceae bacterium
TTTACATTTGAAAAATTATCTTGATGGTATATTTCCTGCTTTAGAAGAACCCGGACTTTATCGTGTTTTTACTGAAACAAGAGAAGAAGGTTTATTTACTGTGGAAGAAGTTGAGCAGGAGGATTTGCAGTTCGAAGACCAGCCTGAAAGCTGGGAAGAGGGTGATGAATGGGTGTGGGAAATCCATGATGATGAGCGCTTTGTAGAGATAATTTTGACTGCTGAAATAATTGATACGGTAAGAGAACCGGGATTACCCATGATGAGTAGAATAGTTTTTAATATAGAGTATGCTGAGCCTCAGGTGAATTTTTCTGGTACTGTGAGGATTCGCGATGATTTTGGTGATGTAGATATGATACTTGAGGCCGATAATAGAAAAGTATCTTTTCAAGAATATTCCCTGGATTTAAATGTAAATCTTCTTGATAGAGCGGAGGATGAACTTGCTTTTGAAGGAGATTTGCAGTATCCGGGGGTAGTCAGTGATGGTACTCACCGCTTTTTATTTACCCAGCGCCCCAGGGAACTGCCCAGAACTCAACCATTGTATTTAGATGAATATATATTTCGGGGCTTTTTCTCCAGTGATACATTTGCGCTGGAAGGAGATATGTGGATTTGTACTGAATCGATAGTAATGAATGGTTATACAGTAATAAATTAAATCGGACTTATGTGAGAGGAGGACAAAGATGTCACAGGAACCTGACTTAGTTGTAGATGATGCTCCTCATCTTGTTACTGATGGGGATAGTACTGATCTGGTTATGATTGACGTAATTATAGCATTAATTCCGGCAACTTTAGCCGGGGTGTATTTGTTTGGGATGAATTCGGTGCAAATAATTTTAGCTGCCGTAGTTTCAGCCGTGTTAGTCGAAGCGGTATTGACACAAAGATTGGGCAGTTTACGGGAGTTTTTTGATGATGGAAGTGCAGCAGTCACTGGTTTGCTGCTGGCTCTGACACTTCCGCCGGATATATCACCTCTGCTGGCGGCAGCTGGCGCAGTTCTGGCTATTTTGCTCGGTAAGTTAATGTTAGGTGGGCTGGGAAATAATATTTTCAATCCTGCCCTGGTGGGAAGAGCTATTATGCTGGCTTTGTGGCCTGCTTCGATGACTACTTTTGTAAGTCCTGTTGATGGCGCTACTACTGCCACTCCTCTTGCCGGTGCAGAGTACAGTTATTGGGACATGTTTTTAGGTAATATTCCCGGCAGCCTGGGAGAAACTTCTGCTCTATTGCTTTTGCTGGGAGGAGTATATTTACTGGTAAGAGGGAGAATAGGCTGGCGTATACCTCTGGGATATATTGCTGCTGTAGGGGTGCTGGCCCCCTTAATGGGCAGTAGTATATTACTGCATCTTCTCAGTGGTGGTTTGATGATGGGTGCAATTTACATGGCTACAGATATGGTTACTTCTCCAGTCTCTGCCAGAGCAAGACTAATATTTGGCATTGGTTGTGGAGTTTTAACCGTTATTATAAGAATATTTGCCACCCTGCCTGAAGGTGTTACCTATGGTATTTTAATAATGAATGCTTTCGTACCTCTTCTGGACAAATTTTTCAAACGCAGAGCTTTTGGGGAGGTTGAATAAAATGGATTTTGCCAGGCAGGATTTTTCTCTGGGTATATTTATTGTGGCGATAGCTATTGTGGTTGCTGTTTTAATTTTATCATATGCCCACAGCATAGCTGATCGTTTTATAGTGGAAGAAGATGTAACGGAAGAGATGCGGCAGAACCTGGTCGAAGTTTATGGAGAGGAAGCGACGTTTTCAGAGTTTGAATATGAGGATGAGCTTTTCTTTGTAGCAAGAGAAGGTGGATCAGTTATAGGAATGGCCCATGTGGCTATCGGCACTGGTTATGGTGGAGATATGGAAGTTTTAGTGGGCCTGAATGATGCTGGCGATATAGTTGGCCTTAATGTTATAGATCATTCTGAGACACCTGACCTGGGTGATAGAGTTCTTCAGGATGATTTTAAAGAAAGATTTGTTGGTCTTGGTTATAATGATCCGATAGAAATTGGAGAGGATATAGATTCTTTAACAGGTGCTACTGTTTCTGCTGAAGCAATGGCTGAAGCTGCCAGAGAAGCCGTTGATATAACATTTGAGGCTCTCCGTTCTGGTGAGTATTAATCTGAGGAGGAATAATATATATGCAGCTATTTACTTCAAAATTTTGGCAGGAATCCCATGTAATATTAATTATCGTAGCACTGGCACCTGCTGTGGGTGGTGCTACCAACGTAAATAATGCTATCTGGCTTGGGGGGTTGACTTTACTGGCAATTGTGGGCACGGGTCTTATGAATATTGCTTTAAAAGGTGTAATAACCTCCAGTGCCAGAACTCCTTTTACTATTATTGTAACAATTACTTTGATTTCCTTATTTCAGATTTATCTTTCTATTGTGGATGCAGCCCTGCTGGAAGAATTAGGGGTTTATTTGCCTTTAATAACTTTAAATGTGCTGGTATTGAGACAGAGTGTTTTATTTGAAGCAGAAAATGTTAGCCGGGAATTTCGCAGCAGTGTCTGGATGGGATTTAAATTTCTCCTTCTTTTAATATTTATTGGTGGTTTACGTGAATTGTTTCTTACCGGAGGAATAGGTGGAGCTGATATTTTTGCTGATGATCTTTCCTTTTTTGGGGAGCCCGGGGGAATTTTGATTGTTCTCGGGAGTTTGATAGCTTTATATAAAGCAGTATTTTTTGAGCTTGATGCTGAAGAAGGAGGAGAGTAAAATGGGTGAATTATTATATATTTTGCTAGGAGGAGTGCTGTGGAACAATATTGTTTTAACTCAGCTATTGGGTTTGACTCCGTTTTTGGTAGAAAGGGAGAGTTCTTTTAAGAAAACTTTAGGAATGGGTTTCATGACCACTGTGCTTATGATAGCTATAGCTATGTTGACCTTTTTAATATATGAATACATTCTGGTTCCTCTGGGATTAACTTACCTTGATAATCTGGTTTTACTAATACTGCTTTTAGGTCTGGTGATCTTTATGCAGTTGCGCCCCAGGGAGACCGAAAGGGACCAGAACTGGCATTTTTATCTGCCCGATGTTTTCATGAATACCGCTGTATTTGGTATGATCTTACTGTATGTTAACGAATGGGGAACTTTAATAGAAGCTATTGTGGGTGCAGCAGGAATAGGTATTGGTTTTACAGTGCTTTTAATTATTATAGATACCATCAATAACAGGATGGAAAAAACCCCGGCTCCTGAATGGCTGAAAGGTATTCCCATTCAATTAATTGTCCTGGGGATTTTAGCTCTGGCTGTAACAGGATTCGGTGGTATTTAGAACCAAAGATTTAAACTTTAAGGAAGAGGAGGACGATAATTTATGACTGACGAAATAGATGTTTCGCAAGACAAAGAAAATGATTATCAGGAAAAATCTTTTGAAAAAGGAATATATATACCTCATCACAAGGAATATACCAATGATAAACCTATTACCAGATTGTCTTACCCGGAAAAAGTTGTGATTCCCCTTAATCAGCATATTGGTGAAACAGTTGAACCGGTGGTGGAAGCGGGGGATAAAGTAGAAAAAGGACAGGTGATAGGTGAGCTGGATGAATTCTGGTCTGCTCCTGTTCATGCCAGTGTTGACGGTGAAGTAACTGCAGTGGAAGAAAGGCCAGCTGCCGGCGGCGGAGAAATTTTATCAGTTGTTATAGAAGCTGACGAGGAACAGTCGGAATTTGCAATGGAAGAAAGGGAAAACTGGCAGGATTTATCTGTGGACGAGATGAAAGAGCTTTTGCAGGAAAATGGAATAGTAGGTATGGGAGGTGCCGCCTGTCCTACCCATATTAATGTGAGCAGCGATGATCCAGTTCCCAATTTAATTTTAAATGGAGCAGAATGCGAACCATTCCTCACCTGTGATCACAGGATGATGGCGGAGTGGGCAGATAAATTAATTGCAGGAGCCAGAATATTATTTAAAATTATTAAAGCTGATAACTGCTATATAGGTATTGAAACTAATAAACCGGATGCCATAGAAGTTTTACAGGAGAAAACTGCGGATCTGGAAAATTTTGAAGTTGTTCCCCTGGACACTAAATATCCTCAGGGTTATAAGAAAAGTATGATTAAGGCCATTACCGGCAAAGAACCGCCCATGGGAGCCAGATCGGCTGATGTCGGCTGCATCGTGAGGAATATTGGTACAACGATAGCTATATACGAAGCTATTGTTTATCAAAAACCTCTTTTTGAAAGAGTGGTAACTGTTAGCGGACCTGAAACGGTGCCGGAGGCCGGTAACTATGTGATGCCGGTTGGCACCCCGGTAAGACATGTGCTGCAGGCTACCGGTGTTAATATAGAGGATATATCCGGGCACAAAATTATTCTGGGAGGAGCAATGACCGGAACTGCCATTGGTTCTCTGGATGTACCGGTGACAAAAAGTGATACCGGAGTAATTTTACTGCCGCCAGAAATGGCTCATATGGGGCCTGTTCAGAATGAAAAACCCTGTATAAGATGTGGGAAATGTGTGGATTCCTGTCCTATGAAACTTTATCCTAATGAATTAAGCTTATCTGCTAAAGCAGAGAAATATCATGAAGCTGAATCTCTGCATTGTACTGAATGTGCTGAATGTGGAATCTGCTCTTTTGTCTGTCCTTCCCACCGGGAAGTAGCAGAGTCCATCATTAGAGCTAAACCACATGCCAAAAAGATAAGAAGAAACTCCTGATAGTTAAAGTTACAGTTGTTTATTTTTTTGTAATTTAATAAAGTCTTCTTATCCCCCGGAACCGGTAATTAAAGATATTTTTTCTGGATTCGGGGGATTTGTATTTTTAGTTTATTTCTGATACACTGTCTTAAATCAGCAGTGTTAAACTCAAATGTAAAATATGCACAAAAATAATTATATCGTAAAAAATCTAGAGTTGTGGAATAAGCTGGATGTGTTTTTTTAGTTCTATAAAGATGCTAAATAATGATCATATAAATAAAATTAATAGCAAATTTTGCTAAAATCATGATATGTTTTTGCAGGTCTTTGCTCAGGTTTATTGAATAATAATAAATAACGATAAGAATATCTCCTGATAAGTTTTTTGTTCTGTTAAAATAGGTTTATTGTCAAAATGGGAGCAGCTAAACCATGAAAAATTCTAT
>CAYOFJ010000157.1:0-5164 GCA_964403065.1 uncultured Halanaerobiaceae bacterium
AGTTTCATTTTAATCTTATTTATGGTCCTGAATTAGAAAAAATTCTAGAAAGATATACTGCCATGGTGGGGCGTCCACCTGTGCCTGAAAAATGGGTATTCGCCCCCTGGAAATCGCGGGACTGGAAACTGGAAGATCAGGAGACTGTTTTTGAAGACTTATATATGCAAAGAGAATTAAATATACCCTGTGGTGTTAAACTTATAGATGCTGGTTGGGAAAAAGAATATCACACTTTTACTTTCGACGAAAAAAAGTATCCTGATTATGAGAAAATGATACAGACGGCAGAAGAATTGGGTTATAAAATTGTATTATGGATTTCGCCCTGGATAATGTCAGGGACGGATGCCTTTGAAAAGTATAAAGAAAAAGATTATTTCTTAAAAGATTCATCTGGAAATACTTATGTAACACAGTTAGGAAATTCTCCCACGTTACAGGGGGGAGTATTAGATTTTACCAATGATGAAGTTAAAAAATGGTGGCAGAAAAATATAAATAAACTGATGGAAATGGGGATAGCTGGTTTTAAAACAGACTTTGGTGAGCAGGTTCCCAAAGATGCTCGCTTTTCAAACGGATTAACAGGTATTGATATGCACAATATATATCCTAGAATTTATAATAAGCTTACTTATGAAATAGTTGAAAAATATGATGGAATTTTATTGGGGAGGTCCGGATGGCAGGGTTCACAGCAGTATCCAGCAGTTTGGGCTGGAGATCAATCCCCTAATTTTTGTCCGTGGGTAGGTCTTCCTTCTGCTATTAGAGCTGGTCTTTCAGCAGGAATGTCTGGATTTCCCTACTGGGGCAGTGATATTGGAGGTTATTTTGGCAGCCCTAGTCCTGAAGTTTTCGCCAGATGGATTCAATTTGGTGCATTTTCAGGAATAATGCAAATACATGGCATGGAAGAGCATGATCCCTGGAGATTTGGACCAGAGATACAAAATATTTATAAACAATATGCCATTCTGCGTACACGTTTGATTCTTTATATTTATAAAGCAGCTTGTGAAGCTTCGAAAACTGGAATGCCCCTAATGCGTTCTCTACCACTTATTTATCAAAAAGATAAGAATGTTCATAAAAATGATTGCACCCAGTATGAGTATCTATTTGGCGAAAATATTTTAGTTGCTCCCATGTATCATAGTGGGAACCAAAGAAGGGTTTATTTACCCAAAGGAAGCTGGATAAACTGGTGGGATGGCACCAAACATGAGGGGCAAAAGTATCTAAAAGAAAGTGCTTCTCTTCATAAAATTCCTCTTTACGTTAAAGAGGGCAGTGTAATTCCTTTGCTAGAGGGAGATTTAGACACTGTTAATACTTCTCAAAATTTTTGGGTGCAGGATATGAACGAAAATTCTGATACAATTACTTATGAGATTTTCAGTACTGATGATATGAATAAAACCGCGGAATTTTATGGTGATAATAAAATTCATATCAAATCCTGTTCCGGGGAGTATAATATAACCCTAAATAGTATTAAGCATGATCATGTACATTTAAAATTTTTGGGCTTAAAAGAAGTTGAAAATGTTTCTGTACAAGGGGGAGAGTTGGTTGAAGTAAAAATTGTGCGTTCAGCTTTGGCTGGAATCAAGAAATTTTCTCCCGATAAATTTTCTGGTTCTTTGTTAAAATTAAAAATACCAGCAACAAGCAGTAATGTGAGAGTAAAAGTCAAATAAAGCCTATTATACAGAAAGGAAATAAATATGCCAGAAAGCAGAAAAGATTCTGAATTTATAAATCCGGTTAGGAAAATTTTGGGGGAAGCTCAAACAAAAAATTATGCTGTGGGTTCGTTTAATGTATTCAATCTTGAAACTATTCAGGCTGTATTTGAAGCCTGTCAGGATTTAAACGCACCAGCTTTAGTACAGGTTTGGGCTGGCTTATTTGATATGGGAATAGTTGACGCTGAAAATATAAATGAGTTATATGAAATTGCCAGCAATCAGTACGATGTTGAAGTATATTTACATCTGGATCATGGCAAAAATTACAACCATATAATGCAGGCAATACAGGCTGGATTTTCTTCGGTGATGATTGATGCTTCTGACAAAAATCTAAAAGAAAACATAAAATTGACTAGAGAAGTGGTTAAAACTGCTCATGCAGTAGGGGTTACAGTGGAAGCGGAACTGGGGGAATTGGGTGGAGAAAACAATACAGGAAATAGCAATTCCTTAGAATATACTGATCCAGATGAAGCCAAAAGATTTGTGGAGGAAACAGGAGTTGATTCGTTGGCCGTAGCTATAGGAAATAAACACGGAGAATATGAAAAAAAGCCAGAACTCGAACTGACACTTTTAGAAGAAATCCATGAAAAAGCAGATATCCCCCTTGTGCTCCACGGAGCTTCTTTTATACCTTTAGAGCAAATAAGTTCTGCTATTAAAAGAGGGGTGGCAAAGATTAATGTGGCTACTGAGTTAAATCATTCGATGATTAAAGGCATGAAAAATGCTTTAGATCGGGAAACCCAATTTCCTAATGAAGTTATTGAAACTGGGAAAAAAAGCATGACAGCAAAAGTAAAAGAAAAAATTGAAATGTTTAATATTTCCAATTAATTGAGTGGAATAGGAGGAAGTAAATTGATAGATGTATTTGGACTGGCATATCCCTGTGTGGATTTTCTTATACAATTAAGGGAATTTCCCGATCGCGATGGATCCTCCCCCATAGATAACTATTCTCTCCAGGGGGGAGGAAAAGTTGCAACTGCCCTTGTAACTCTAGCAAGCCTGGGGAAAGAGGTTAGTGTAATTGGAAAAACAGGAGATGACTCATTGGGAAGATTTATCAGAGATGATTTTATCAGGCATGATGTTGACATAGATTATTTCCATATGGTGTCAGGAATTAGCTCACCTTTTTCAGTTGTATTGAGTGATTTGCAGACTCATAGCAGGAGCATATTATGGGAAAAAGGTGAGCAAGTTTCGCTTGAGGATATAATACCTGAGTTTCAAAAATTGAAACAGGCTAGATATCTCCATATGGCCGATGCTAATGTTCAAACTATAGAATTAGCAAAAAAAGCTCAGGATGTGGACAATCTTAATATATTCTATGATGGTGATTACTGGGATGAAAAAACCATTCAAATTCTCCCTTATGTTGATATATTGGTCACTTCAGAAAATTTTGCCAGAGAGTATAATAAACAAAATCATTCCCCTCTGGACTTTTCAAAAATATGTAAAGATTTATATACCGAAGGTCCTGATATAACAGTTATAACTTTGGGAAAAGAAGGCGCAATAGCTTACGATGGTTCAAAGCATTATTCTCATTCAGCTTTTGATATTGATACCGTTGATACCACAGGAGCAGGAGATGTCTATCATGGCGCCTTTATATTTGGATTATTGGAGCAGATGAAGCTGCCAAAAATAATGGAATTTTCTGCTGCAGTGGCAGCTTTACAGACCAAAGCTTTAGGCGGGAGAGCAGCTATTCCTAGTTTGGAAGATACTAAGAGATTTATGGAAAGTTCACAACCTCGAATAACAGGATTGGAGGAGAAAATAGAATTTTATAAAAATAGTTTTCTAAACTATAAAAAGGAGCTAGAGCAATGAGCATCGGGTTTAAGGATATGCGCAATCATAATAGGAAAATAGTTTTAAACCTAATTAAGGCCAGGGATGGCATTAGTAGATCTGAATTAGTTAAAGAGGCTGAACTAACTGCTCCGACTATATCCAGGATTATTGATGAGTTAATAAATCTGAATTTAGTTTACGAAGCCGGTCCTGCCCAAACTAATGTGGGCAGAAAACCTATAAATTTAAAATTTAATAAAGAAGCTTATTCTATAGCAACCCTTGATATAAGACCTGACAAAGTATTTGGCGCAATAACTAATTTGAAAGCTGAAATTTTAGACATAGAAAAGGTTTACTTTGATGAAGATATAGCCTCATTTAACAAAATAATTACTACCTGTAATAAACTATTAAAAAAACTTCTGTCCACTTCAAAAAATTCTCCCCAAACTTTAGGCCTGGGTATAACCATACCAGGGATTGTTAATAGTGAAAAAGGTATTATACGATCTTCTGCCCCCCTGGGATCTGAATGGGAAAATATAAGTTTATCAGAACATCTAGAATATGATTCTTTTAAATTATTTAGTATGGACAATTTAACCAGAGCTTTAACCCTGGGAGAAAAATGGTGGGGGAATTGTAAGGATAGAGACAATTTTATATATGTTTATGTGGGGAGAGGTATTGGAGCAGGTATTATGGTCAATTCAAATTTGTATAAGGGTTCACAGTATAATGCCGCAGAAATTGGACACACAACAATAAAATTTGGTGGGGAATTATGCAGGTGCGGCAAAAAAGGCTGTTTAGAGACCTACTGTTCTTTTGAAAGCTTAATGAAAAGATTTGAAGATATATTTGATATTTGTTTTGATAATGAACAGGAGTGTTATGAATTTATTAAAGAAAACCCCTATGAAGTTGAAGATATTATTATTGAAAAGCTAAAGTATCTGGGTATTGGCATATCAGACTTAGTCAATACTTTTAATCCCGAAAAAATTGTTATTAGTGGCTGGCCAGTAGAAATCGAATTAAAATCTATGGAGACTATGAAATATTTACGCGGGATTGCGCAAGAAAATACCCTGGAAGGTATGATGGATAGAACTGATATAACAGAGGCTTCAGTACAAAAACATTCCACGGTGAAGGGAGCAGCTGCTCTGGTATTAAAGGAATTTTTTGACCCAGAGAGTCAGATGTCGATCGAGACAGAAGAGAATCAAATGGAAGGGGTGAATTAAAATGAGTTATAAATTAGGTTTTGTTGCTATGGCACAGGAGCACAATTTCGATAAGGAAAAAGCCGAGCAAAATCGACAGAGATCTCTTGATTTTTTGCAGGAAATCGAAATAGAAGAAGTTGTGTCTCCACAGCAATTGATTATAACTGAAAAATCAGCAAGAGAAGCTAATAAACTTTTTCAAAATGCTGGTATCGACTTTTTAATAATTCAAAGTGGCACTTTTTCCTCGGGAGAAGCTTTTTTGCAATTAGTAAAAAATATTTCAGATAAGCCGATTTTACTTTGGGCAATACCTGAACCGGAAAATGAAGATGAATTAACATACAATTC
>CAYOFJ010000158.1:0-5143 GCA_964403065.1 uncultured Halanaerobiaceae bacterium
AAGCAATTCTGATGGTTACTCATAATATATTTCAGGCCCGAAGGCTGGCCGATCGGGTCGGTTTAATGCATCAGGGCTGTCTGATCGAGGTTAAAGAACAGGAAACGTTTTTTGCTTCCCCAGAAAATGAACTGACCGAAAGATTTTTAGAAGGAGACCTCCTGAATAAAGAAACCTGCTAATCAATTATTTTTGTGACTGGAGGAAAAACAATGAAAAATTCCCGCAGCAACAGCCGACAGGAAAAAAACTGGCCTGATTTTCGCTTTACAGCCGAAGAGGCCGCCGGCGCCGTGGGAGATTTCGGCACTTTATTCCCCATAATTATCGGGGTGGCGGTAGTTACCGGACTGGATCTAGGCCCAATTTTGTTATTCATGGGCATAGCCTATCTGGCCACCGGGTTCTATTATCGGCTGCCCATGCCGGTTGAGCCGATGAAATCGATTGGTGCGGTGGCAATCGCGGGAGAGTTGAGCGCCGGTGAGATCAGGAGTGCCGGCATTATGATGGGGATTATTCTGCTGGCTCTGGGATTTGGCGGCTGGGTCTCTATCCTGCGTGAAAAAATCCCCGGCTGGCTGATCCGGGGCATCCAGCTGGGCCTGGCAGCAATTCTGCTCCAGCAGTCACTGGCATTTATTATCAGTGATCCGGTTCTGGGCACTATTTCTGCCCTGATCATAGTTGGGTTTACTTTTTTGCCGGTTGTAGATATCTCTTCCCTGGTGGTATTGGGTATCGGCATTATAATAGGTTTTCGCACTCTGGGAGGTATACCTCTGCACATCATCTCCTTATCACCGCCGGGACTCCCCGGTCTGGAAACCTTTTTGCCGGGGCTTATTCGGGGGGCATTTCCCCAGCTGCCCCTGACCGTGGGCAACGCCGTGCTGGCAACATCTCTGATGATTACAGACCTGTTCGAGAAAAATGTGGCCGAAGAAAAACTGGTTAAAAGTATGGGGGCTTTCTGTCTGCTGTTTGTACCCCTGGGCGGTTTTCCCATGTGCCACGGAGCCGGGGGGCTTGCCGCCCAGTACAGGTTCGGCGCCCGGACCGGAGGTTCCAATCTTATTTCGGGCACTATCCTGCTGCTGCTGGGAATCTTCTTCGCTTCACCTCAGCTAATAGAGTTTTTCCCTTATGGAGTGCTGGGAGCAATGCTGGTATTTTCCGCTCTGCAGCTGGCCCGCTCCGGCAAGGAGACCGATCGTCCAGTCCTCAGTTTGATCACAGCTGGTCTGGCCCTGCTGACTGACATCGGAATTGCCTTTCTGGTTATGGCAGCAGTTTCCGCTATTTATGTATTTTACAAAAAACAGATTAAAACCTGATAATGCAGATAGCCTCTATTCTATCAGCTGTGATTATATTCCATAATTGAACTGCAAAAAGACGTTTTCAGCAATATTTCAAAATTATAACCTCCTCGCACAATATGGCTGAAAGCGATAGGTTTTCATTGAAATTTTCGCCTCTCTTCATTCAATAATCTGCAAAAATTCCTCTTCATAACCCCTTTTCAGTTCCTGCTCAACTCTGGCTTTAAAGGCCCGATAACCTCTCATCAAATTTCTGCCTCTTTCTGTCAGAGTGCTGCCGCCTTTATCCCCACCTCCGGTTTCTCTATTAATAAGTTTGCTGTCCAGCCTGTTTTCAATCTTTTCTATCTTTCCCCAGGCAGTCCTATAGGACATGTTAAGACTGGCAGAAGCCTGATTGAGAGAACCGGTTTCTTCTATTTTTTGCAGAAGCTGCAGCAGACCTTCTCCCATAATCTGCTCGCCTTCTTCGTTCTCAATCCAAAGTTTTAATCTGGGCTGCATACTGCATCACCTCACTTTAAAGTAAATTTCCTGCTACTTAAGCAGGGCTTTTAAGGCCAGGTCAATCTCTTTTTCCACTGCTCGATCGACTTCTTCCCGGTGAGGATTATAATCTTCGGCTGCCCTGTCAACAGCGACTCCGTCTATAGCCATGAGTGCTCCTGCTTTAACTCCATTAAGGCTGGCGATAACAAACAGGGCACTGGCTTCCATTTCTACAGCCAGAGCTCCGGCCTGGCTGAAATAATTTTCCGGGGTCTCTTCCATTTCCGGATAGAATACATCCGAGGTCAGCACAATGCCCGTACAGTGGTTGAGAGCCATCTCTTCCGCAGTCTGCTGCAGACGGCGAGTAAGCTCTACATCGGCAGCTGCGGGAAATTCCGCCTCTACCAGCTGATGTGTAACTCCCTCTTTCCTCACGGCCGCGCTGGCTATAACTATATCGCCATCTTTCAGTTTATCGGGAGCCAGTGAGCCGGCTGTACCTACTCTGATAATTTCCTCGGCACCTCCTCTGACAATCTCCTTAAAACAAACAGCTGCTCCGGCTGCCCCAACACCGTGAGAAACTACAGTGATATCTTCACCTTTCAGGCTGCCGTTAATAAAGCGATATTCCCGATTATAGTTTATTTCTTCCGACCTATCCAGTCTATCGGCTATTTTCAATGCCCTATCCGGATCACCACATACCAGTACTTTATCCGCCACGTTTTCGGGTTCAACTGCCAGCAGCGGCAGAAAGCTTTGACTCATATTTTATTTCCTCCTTTATTCCTTTAGATTAAAAAGTTATAATCAATTTAAATGCTCGTAGTCTATATTCATCTATATATCTATTACATATACAAATTTGTAAAATAAATATTATCCTCGTATTATTCTGGATTATGAATTGTGGTTGTTTTAAACTCCTGACATTTCTGGCTCTTCTGGTTTCAGCAAAACCTTGAGCACATCACCTTTTTTTGCCTGTTTTAATGCTTGCTTTCCCTCATCCAGCGGGTATTCAGCGGTAATGAGTTCCCTCAGCCTAAGATCACTTTTGGCCATAATGTTCAGAGCCGGGCGGAAAGGCCCACAGCGTGAACCCAGTATCTTAATTTCATTTATAGCCACCCGGGCCAGATTTATATTATGTTCTGCGGCTGTAGTAGTCTTATAAATTACTTTGCCCTGAGGAGCTGCCAGGTCCAGCGCCAATTCCAGCCCCGAGGTGCTGCCGGCAGCCTCTATCACCACCGGTATATCATCCCTGTCCTGCGGATAATCAGCTTCCAGAAAAGCGGGAATATCCAGGACAGAAAGTGTGTCCAATTTTTCCTGATGGCGCCCGATTACCTCCACTTCAAAGCCCATAGCCCACAGTGTCCGGGCAGTAATAAGCCCCAATTTTCCGTCACCAATCACAACTATCCTCCGGGAAGGGCGAAGATGATATTGTTCGGCTATCTCCACCGCTGCTGCAATCGGCTCGGTAAAAACCGCCTCCCTATCGGATATAGTTTCCGGCACCACATGCACATTTTCCCGCGGTAGTGTAAGATATTCAGCGAAAGCACCATCCTTGCCTCTCATGCCTAAAGCTTTGATATTTTCGCAGTGATTATATTGATTTTTCTGACAGCGCTGACAGCTGTAACAGGTAATATTGATCTCGCCCACAACTCGCTTCTGCTGCAGCTTTCCGGCAGGGTCCTGCACAACTTTTCCCACGAACTCATGACCCATTACTCCGGTAAAATCGAGCATTCCCGCCACAACTTCCATATCTGTATTGCAGATGCCCGCCAGCTTAACCTTTATCAGCACTTCCTCTTCTCCGGGCTCCGGACGGGAAATATCCGTAAGTACAGCCTGACCTTCCTCATTATATAAAGCTTTAATGATATCTCACCACCTGTGATTATGATATTTTATTTTTTTCAGTCCTAAAATCAGCACTGATATTAAATCTCTTATTTTATCAATTTCTGATTTTGTCCGCACTTTCCTCTTTTATAGGGAATATTTATAATGCAGCGTTTGTTTACAGAATTAAAACTCTTTTGCTGTTGTTTATGGAAGAAGTTCAAGTTATAATTTAATTGCAAAGGTAAAATTTTATGATCATAAAAGATGATATTGGGGAAATGGGGGTAAATCGCGATGAATTTGTCAGCTGTATTCAAATTTAATAGAAAAAAAATAATATATACCACTCTAATTCTGCTCATTTTACTGGCTTTTTGCTGGACTGGATATAACTGGATATTACCATCAGAAGTTAAAGCCGAAAAACTGGAATTAATCAGAACCGCTCAGCGAGAGCAGGGAGCTCTGGCCATTATAAATTTTGAGAATGAACTTCATTATGTCTGGCAGGGTGAAGAAATCGCCGGGTTTGAGTTTATAAGAAAAGAAGCAGATATGGCCGTATTAACCGCAGAAGAAGAAACTTATTATTTAAGTGAAGGAGAGTCTCTACCTTCTGCCAGAAATATCACTTCTCCTTATCCCTGGCAAGAAGATGCAGCAGAAGAACCAGAAGCAGAAAACGAATCTCCAGATCGTGAAAGATTATCCCGGGGAAGTCGCGGAGGTGATGTTGTTTTCCTGCAGCATATATTATATCAAACTGATTATCTGGATTTAGTGCCCAATGGCTATTTTGGTGAACAGACAGAAGCAGCTGTGAAAAGATTTCAGAGATATCATGGGCTAAATGCCAACGGTATCGTTAATGATAGCACCTGGGATAAACTAAAACAAGGTAAAATTTCCGGGTTTGATAGGTCCGCAGTTTATGATGAGCCGGAAACACCCGCCGAAGAGATTATGGAAAATGAATTTTTAAACCATGAATTTGATATAAATGTTCTGCCAGAATATGGACAGATTTCTCCCCAGGAATTTGATCTGCTGGCCCGCATAATACACGGCAAAAGTCAGGGAGAACCCTATAAAGGAAAAGTAGCAGTAGGTGCTGTAGTTATTAACCGGGTTTTAAGCCCCCGATTTCCGCCAACAATCAATGAAGTTATTTATCAGGAAGGACAGTTTTCTCCTGTAGAAGCCGGCGCCTATCTTTTACCCCCTTCTGAAAAATCTCAACAGGCAGCACGCGAGGCCCTGGCAGGGGAAGACCCCACCCAGGGAGCTCTATATTTCTATAATCCTGATAGAGCCAGAGATGCTGGCTGGGTACAATATAAAGAAACACTGGTGCGAATCGGTAACCATCTATTTTTGCGATAACTTTAGTAAAAACCCATTATTTCAATCTCTCCAGACACCTGCTATGGGCCGGTCACAGTAATCACATTTTCCTT
>CAYOFJ010000159.1:0-5138 GCA_964403065.1 uncultured Halanaerobiaceae bacterium
CTATAATAGAGGATGAATTTGTGGATAGCGATTTTGGCACAGGTATGGTCAAGGTGACTCCTGCCCATGATCCCAATGACTTTGAAATAGGTGAGCGTAATAGTCTGGATAAAGTTCAGGTTATAGATTTTCAGGGGAATATGAGTGAGGAAGCCGGAGATTACGAGGGCTTAAGCAGAGAAGAGTGCAGAGAAAAAGTTGTGGAGGATCTAAAATCTGCGGGCCTGCTGGAAAAAGTAGAGGAACATGAACATTCTCCCGGTCAGTGTTACCGCTGTGATGAGATTGTAGAGCCAATGATTTCTAAACAATGGTTTGTAGAAATGGAGCCGCTGACAGAACCAGCTATTGAAGCAGTTAAAGAAGACGATGTTAACTTCGTGCCCGAACGCTTTACCAGAGTTTATTTGAACTGGATGGAAAATATAGAAGACTGGTGCATTTCCCGTCAGCTCTGGTGGGGGCACAGAATACCGGTTTGGTATTGCCAGGATTGTGGAGCTGAAAACGTTTCTCGGGAGGATCTTACCAGCTGTCAGGAATGCGGCAGTGAAAATATTGAGCAGGAAGAAGATGTACTAGATACCTGGTTCTCTTCAGCTTTATGGCCATTTTCTACTCTGGGCTGGCCCGAAGAAACAGAAGATCTGGAATATTTTTATCCTACCGATGTGCTGGTAACAGGAAGAGACATAATCTTTTTCTGGGTGGCCAGGATGATTTTCATGGGAATATACAGCATGGATGAAGTTCCCTTCTCTGATGTATATGTACACGGATTAATTCTGGCCAGTGATGGTAGAAAAATGAGTAAGTCCCTGGGAACCGGTGTAGATCCCCTGGATGTCATAGAGGAATATGGTGCTGATATTCTGCGATTTATGCTCATAACCGGCTCTACACCTGGTAATGACCGGCGTTTTCGCGAGGAACGCCTTGAAGCCAGCCGTAATTTTGCCAATAAAATATGGAATGCTTCGCGATTTATGCTCATGAATCTGGAAGAGGATACCCCGCGCAAACTGCCCGAAAACCAGGAAGACATGAGTTTTGCTTCCCGCTGGATGGTTGACCGTTTTAATGAAATAGTTGATGAGATTAATACCAACATGGAAAAATATCTTTTTGGGGAAGTAAGTCAAACTTTGTATGACTTTATCTGGGGAGAATTCTGTGATTGGTATCTGGAATTAATTAAACCGCATTTATATAATTCTGATGATACACAGGAACAGAAAATAAACCTGCAGACAGCTCAATATTTGCTGGGAGAAATATTGAAACTTTTGCATCCTGTTATGCCCTTCATTACGGAAGAAATCTGGCATAAATTGCCGGGAAGTGAAGGGAGTATAATGCTGCAGGACTGGCCAGAAATAAATGAGGAGTATAAAGACAAAGATTCAGCCGAAAACATGGAAATACTGCAGGAAGTAATCAGGTCTATACGCAATATCCGCAATGAAATGAAAGTTGATCCCGGCCGAAAAATCACAGCCTGGTTTACAGCCGGCAGCGAGGCTCGAGAAATTTTACAGGAAGGACAGCAGTATATCGAAGAGTTAGCAGGAGTGGACAAGATGGATATAGCCGAAGAATTCGATTCTCGTCCTGATAAAGCCGCGACAGCAGTTGTTAGGGATATTGAAATAATTTTGCCTCTGGAAGAGATGGTAAATATTGAAGAGGAAATTGCCAGATTAGAGAAAGACAGAAAAGAGGTGCAGTCAGAAATCGAAAGAGCTCAGGGCAAATTGGATAATGAGGATTTTGTTACTCAGGCTCCCGAAGAAATTGTACAGGAAGAGCGGGATAAACTGGCAGAGTATAAACAGGAACTAGAACAGATAGAAGCCAGGATTGAAGAACTAAAGTAGTAAATTAATAAATATAAGTTTGAAATTTTGAAAGGAATTTCACAATTATTCAAGAAATAATATATTAGAACTTCAGAAAATTGATATTTATTTCGGAGGTGAATTTTTTGGATTTAGAACTGGAAAGAGTCGATGATATCATAGAGAAAAACACAGAAAATTCTAGCAACAAATCCCCCTTAATACCTGTGCTGCAGGATATTCAGACAACTTTTGGCTGGCTGCCTGATGACGCTATGAGAAGAGCTTCAGACCAGCTTGGTGTTTCTCTGGCCAAACTTTCAGGGGTTGCGTCATTTTATAATGAATTCAGACTTAAACCTCTGGGAGAAAATCATATAGTGGTCTGTACTGGCACTGCCTGCCATGTCAGGGGGGCTCCTATGCTGGTTTCAGAATTAGAGAGAAATCTCAATATTGATGTGGGTGAAGTAACTTCAGATCAAAAGTTCTCTTTAGAAACTGCCCGATGTGTCGGCTCATGTGCAGTTGCTCCCGTAATTTTAGTTAATGGAGAGTTCCATGGAAATATGACAAAAAAGAAAATTTCTGAATTAATTGAGGAACTGGAGTGAGGAGGCAAACAATGTCTAAAATCACGTCCCCGGAGGAATTAAAAAAGTTTCAGGAACAGGTTAAAGAAAAACAGGAAAAAGTGGAAACCTTTATAACCATGTGCGGGGGCACAGGCTGTAAAGGTTCTGGATGTGAGGAAGTTATTGAAAAGCTGGAGGAAAAAATACCGGAAAAAGGTCTGGAAGAAAAAGTTAGTATGAAAGCAACTGGCTGTCAGGGTTTTTGTGAAAAAGGGCCCCTGATGGTTATAAGACCAGAAGGAAACTTTTACTGCAATATTGAACCAGAAGATGTAGATGAAATTTTGGAAAAAACTATTATCAATGGGGAAGCAATTGAACGTCTGGAATACACTGAACCTAAATCGGGAAAAAATATAGTTAAAGAAAAGGATATACCTTTTTATCAAAACCAGGAGAGGACAGTTTTTAAAAACAATGGATTTATTTCCCCTACCTCAATTGAAGATTATTTTTCTGTGGAAGGTTATGAAGGACTGGCAGAAGCACTTTATGATATGTCACGAGAAGAGGTAATCGAAGAAGTTTCCCGCTCGGGTTTGCGCGGCCGTGGTGGGGCTGGCTTTCCCACGGGAAAAAAATGGCAATTCACTTATGAGGAAGAATCCACTCCTAAATATTTAATTTGTAATTCTGATGAAGGTGATCCGGGTGCCTATATGGACAGAAGTATTTTGGAAGGCAACCCTCATTTAGTGCTCGAGGGTATGATGATAGCTGCTTATGCTGTAGGTGCGGACAAGGGTTTTATTTATGTGCGGACAGAATATCCGCTGGCTGTGAAACATATAAAGGAAGCCATAGCTCAGGCTAAAGAATGGGGGCTTCTGGGAGAAAATATTCTGGGAACAGATTTTGGTTTTGAGGTAGAAATAATGGAAGGGGCCGGAGCTTTTGTTTGTGGAGAGGAAACAGCCCTGATGGCCTCTATTGAAGGTAAAAGAGGTATGCCCAGTCCTCGTCCTCCCTACCCAGCCCAGAGTGGATTGTGGGGACAGCCAACCAATATTAATAATGTAGAAACCTATGGTAATGTTCCCTTAATAATCAAAAATGGTGCTGACTGGTATAATTCTATCGGCACCGAAAACAGCAAAGGCACCAAAATTTTTGCTCTGGTAGGAAAGGTGAATAATACCGGTCTAATTGAAGTGCCCATGGGTATCAGTCTGGAAGAAATTGTATTTGACCTGGGAGGAGGCATACCCGGGGGTAAAGAAGTGAAAGCAGTCCAGACAGGGGGGCCTTCTGGCGGCTGTATTCCCAAAGATATGCTGGATATTCCAGTAGATTTTGATAAATTGAATGAAGTGGGCTCAATGATGGGCTCCGGTGGACTGGTAGTAATGGATGAAGATACCTGCATGGTAGATGTGGCAAAGTTCTTTCTGGATTTCACACAGGATGAAAGCTGTGGAGAGTGCCCTCCCTGCCGAATAGGAACCAGGCGTATGCTGGAAATTTTAGAAAGAATAACATCCGGTGAAGGAGAAGAGGGAGATATCGAACTTCTGAAAAATTTAGGCCAGGAAATTATTGATACATCTCTCTGTGGTCTGGGGAAAACTGCCCCTAACCCGGTTTTAAGTACTATAAGATATTTCCAGGATGAATATGAAGCTCATATTTATGATAAGTCCTGTCCGGCTGGGGTCTGTCAGGATTTAATCTATTATCATGTTATCCCGGATGAATGTCAGTCCTGTGACCGCTGTCGACAGATCTGTCCTGTCGATGCTATAGAGGGTGAGCCGGGAGAAGATCCTTATATTATATATGATGAAACATGCATAAGATGTGGCAACTGTATTGAAGAATGTCCATTTGATGCTATAGAAGTAGTGCCCGGGCAGAAAGAAGAAGATACAGCCCGGCTCAAAAATTGACAGTAAAGGAGTCTGGTAAAATGGCTGTAATTTCCATTAACGGGAATAAGCATCAGGTTGATGCTGATAAAACTATTCTTTCTGC
Organism: uncultured Halanaerobiaceae bacterium; assembly: GCA_964403065.1. GTDB lineage: Bacteria > Bacillota > Halanaerobiia > Halanaerobiales > Halarsenatibacteraceae > Halarsenatibacter. Next base: position 4,445 of record CAYOFJ010000159.1, read on the forward strand.
TGCTAGAGAGCTAGGATATGAGATTCCCACTCTCTGTCATCACCCTGTTTTGAGTAACAGCGGTGTCTGCAGAATGTGTTTAATTGAAAAGAAGGATTCAGGTGAATTACTACCTTCCTGTACTACTAAAGTTTCCAATGACATGAAAATCGAAACTAAAAATGACAGAATTTATAGAGCCCGAAAAAGTGTACTGGATCTGCTTTTATCTGATCATCCCAATGATTGTATGACCTGTGAAGCAGATGGAAATTGTAAACTTCAGGACCTGGCATATGAATATGGTATTGAGGAACCTGTTTATGGAGGGGCTAAGACTGAACCCAGGTTTACTATAGAAAGTGACAACCCCTTCATTGAACATGATCCCGATAAATGTATTCTTTGTGGAAGATGTGTGAGAGTTGATCAGGAGATTCAATGTTCCGATGCCATAGAATTTGTCAACCGCGGGTTTGCAGGTCGAATTGGGGCTGCTCTCAAAAATGATCTGGGCAGTGATGATTCTGATTGTGTTTTCTGCGGTCAATGTGTAGAAATGTGTCCCACCGGTGCACTGCAGTATAAACCTTCTCAGGGCAAAGGGCGCGAATATGAACTTGATCACACCGAATCTACCTGTGGATATTGTGGGGTAGGATGTAGATTAGATTTTAAAACGAAAGATAATGAAGTTGTTGAAGTTGGTTCAATT
>CAYOFJ010000160.1:0-5117 GCA_964403065.1 uncultured Halanaerobiaceae bacterium
AAAGCCATTATAACTAATAAAAAGTCCTCTTGACCAAGAAGCTTTACCTTGTACCTTCATTTTAAATCCAGCTAGTTCTTTTATTCCTATTGGTTTTTTCCACCATTTTGCTTCTACTAAATATATTTCATTATTATACTGAAAGCTTCCATCAATTTGTTCGCCCTTCTTGTTTACTCTAAAAGAACTTTTAGGATCAAGTTGGAAGTATTTAAATAAATCATTTAAAAAATCTTCAAATTTAAGTCCTCTTTTTTGAGGATCTTCTTTTTCCAATTCAAACAATTCCTGTTTTAATTTTTTTAGTTGTTTTTTATTTTGTTTTTTATTTTTCCTATTATCAGTAGATTTTTCTTTTGGGTCAGAAGGTAAAGAGTTGAGAAAGTCGGGATCCCATAATTCAGGAATCTTAAATTCTAGTTGTTTTAATAATGTATTTAATTCTTTTATTTCTTCTTTTTTTAATGGGTCATCTTTATTATTTCGATATTCCATAGCTCGTTCTACGATAGTTAGAATTAATTTGCAAAAAATTTCTCTTTCATGTTTGAAGATGTTTTTTAATAAAGTTGTTATTGCAGGTAACTTGCTACCGTTTTGCCAGTAATTAGACAAATTTAAATCATGTGCGATACCTTTGAAAGAGATTTTAGGATCTGCATAAGGGTGAGGATTACCGGGTAAAAAATCATATAAAAGATTTGCCAAGTCATTTATCGCCTGCATTTTTTTAAAAGGTAGTTTCATAAAACCCCTCCTTCCTCCATGAAGAAATTAATATTGTAATATAAATCCATTAACTATAATTTTTATATTTTTAATTGATCACCTTATTAAATATTCTACTAATATAATCTGGTTCATTTTTAAAAAAAACATTGTTTTTATGAAACTCATCTATAGATGTCGTGGTATCCAGATCATCATAAGAAGTACGAGAAATAATAAAAGAGTATAATTCTATATTTTTTCTATTTAATAAATTTCCTATTTTATTATTAAATTCAATTTTAGGATCATTAATATCACTAGCATGAATTAATCCATGAGGATCAATAAAAACAATATTTTGTTTAGTGTCTTTTTTTATCCAACATATAAAATCTGGATAAAAATTATTAGCTTCTGTAAAACCTATTCCCTTTTTTGGAAGATTTCTTAATAAGAACACTTCCCAATCTCCAAATAGATCATTTTGAGATGCTTCTTTAAGTTCTCTAACAAATTCTTTTTCACCTTTATTTAAAGCAGCAGGAGCAGTGGTTATATCTTCTTTTAATTTTTTTTTAACAAATAAAGGTTGATAAAGGTGCTTATTAAAAGATATAATTGGCCATTCATCGTCCTTTAAATTTAGGTGGTAATTAAATGAAAGTGAGTTTTCCTTATATGGGTTCCTCCACTTTTTACTATAAACTCCTAAATATGCTTGGTCATAATGTGATAAAACCTCCTCCGCCTACTGAAAAAACTTTTAAGTTGGGGGTAAAACATTCACCGGAATTTGCCTGCTTTCCCATGAAGGTTATGCTGGGCAACATGATAGAACTGCATGAAAAAGGGGTCGACACCGTTTTGGTTAATGGAGGAAATGGTCCCTGTCTTGCCGGCTATTTCGGAGATTGCCAGCAAAAGATACTTGACGATTTAGGCCTGGATATAGATATAGTTATATTTGAACATGAATTTAAAGAATTGCGTGATCTGATGGAAAACGTGAAATTGCTCAAAAAACATACTTCTCTATTTAACCTGCTAAGAAGTGTCTACATATGTTATAAAATTGCCCATTCGCTGGACAGACTTTTAAAGCTTATACACCGGAAGCGGGCGTATGCGGTTAATCCTTCTAATTTTTGCAACCTCTGGACTGAAATAAAAGAGAAATATTTAGAAATGCAAAGCCTGAGTGAGATAAAAGAAGTGGAGAAATGGGGTAGAGATAAAATAAACTCACTGAAATATGAAGTAATACCAGAAGAGGAGAGAGTGAAGATAGGTGTGGTGGGAGAAATATATGTTGTATTGGATGAATATACAAACAACCATATCGTGGAAATGATCAATAGATTGGGAATGGAAGTTGAAAGATCTCAATATATTTCCAGTTATTTTGATGGTCATTTAATTCCGTTTAAAAAAAGAAAATATCAGCATTTACTTGACAAAGGTGAAGAATATCTGGAATGTCAGGTAGGAGGTCATGCGAAGCGCAATATAGGACATATAATAAATTTTAAGAAGAGAGGTTTTGACGGTGTAATTCATTTGAAGTCTTTTAACTGTCATCCAGAAATTATTGTTCAGAGCATGGCTGAGAAGATTTCTGAGGACTACGATATTCCTATTATGTCCATATCTATAGATGAGCAAACCAGCCAGTCACATATAAAAACTCGACTGGAGGCCTTTCAGGATATTATCAAACAGAAAATGAATAATACAACCAATTAAACCAGCGTAAACCGGCGAAAAGATTAAAACCTGGCTCGAAATTGAATAACATGCTCTTATTGGCCTGACAATATCTATTTTTTGATCAGTTCTAAACTGCAGCTCTGCTCAGGGCTGTATTTCAGTATCGTTCTCATCTTCTATCGTTATATTTGTTTCAAATCTATAAGGTTTATCGAGGGTCTGCTTCAGTTTCGAAAAGTTGAAAATCAATCTCTTGAATAGAAATATGTATTTTTTGGATGAAAAATTGTCTTAAGTGTGATACTCTGATATCAGCGTGTTTAAAATATAATATTTGCGGCAGGAGCAAGTTATTATTTTTTGTTCAGGATTAGGGTGGTGATAAAATTTAAAGCAAAAAATCAAAAAAGTATGAATTATCTTGAGACCAGGGGGGATAATATTAAAAATATTATTGCTGTGATTATTATTGTTTCAATTGGGGGAGTTATGCTGGCCGGTTTGAGTGCCTGTACTGAGGAGGAACCGGCAGCGGAAACAGAAGTAAAAGAAGAAACAACGGAAGACAAAGTTGAGTTAGTCTATGTGGAATGGGATTCGGAAATTGCCAGCACTCATGTTGTAGCTGAGGTAATTGAAGCAGAGCTGGGATATGAGGTAGATCTCATGGCAGTTACCCTGACAGCACTTTATGAAGCAATAGCCATGGGAGACCAGGATGGCATGGTGGCTGCCTGGTTGCCGCTGCAGAAAGAATATTATGAGCAGCATCAGGATGATGATTTAATACATCTGGGGCCTAATCTTGAGGGGACTTTAGAAGGGTTGGCGGTGCCGGAATATGTACCAATTAATTCTATTTCAGAGCTACCCGATTATAAAGAAAGATTTGATGGCAAAATAATTGGAATAGAACCGGATGCAGGCATTATGGATGCCACCCGAAGGGCCATAGAAGAATATGAAGACCTGGAAAAATTTGATCTGATTACCGGCAGTGATCACACCATGACAACTACTCTGGAAAATGCGGTAGAAAATGAAGAATGGATCGTAGTTACAGGCTGGACACCTCACTGGAAATTTTCCATGTGGGATCTAAAATATCTGGATGATCCCCGGGGAATCTATGATGAGGAAGGATATATAGGGACCATTGTTCGCGAAGGCCTGGAGGAAGATATGCCGGAAGTTTATAGGTTTATGAACAATTTTTACTGGCAGGAAGAAGACATGGAAGAGGTAATGCTGTGGATTGAGGAAGAAGACAAGACCCCCGGGGCTGCGGCCGAGCGCTTTCGAGAAGAAAATCCAGATATGGTGCAAAAATGGCTGGAAGAGTAAAATCAGCAGTAGTATATTTAAAAGGATGGTTTTAAGTATGAGCAGTGAGGATAATATTAAGCAAAAATATAGACAAAAAGAATTTGTCCGGAGTTATAATCCCTGGTTTATTGTTTCGGTACTTATAACCATCCTGCTTATTGGACTGCTACTGTGGCAGCTGCAGCGCTCCAGCCGGGTAATCAGCGAATTTGAAGAGGTGGAACTGGCTTTAGAAAGAGCTTCCGGAGAGCTGAGATATCACAGTCGCAGCCTGGAACTTACTACCAGGCTGGCAGCTGTTACCGGTGATTTAACCTGGCAGGAAAGATATGAGGAACATCGTCCGGGGCTGGAAATCTGTCTGGAGGAAATTGCAGAATTGACTACAATAGAAGAAGTGGCTGAAGAAACAGATAATATTGAGAGATATCTGAACAGAATGGGACAGATCGAACGAGAGGTTTTTGAGCTTATCAGCCGGGGAAATCGGTCGGAGGCGGAAGAGAGGATTAAAGGCTGGACTTACACCAGACAGCAGCATGAGCTTTCACAATCAATCGAAAATATAACCGCCCTTTTAAATGAACATATTCAGAGCAGAATAGCAGATGAAAGACGTCTTACCAATTACCTGCAAATTATCATCATCGGTTCTTTAATGCTGTTGATAATCTCCTGGTATGTTTCCCTGAGCAGCTGGCGGCAAAATGCTAGGGAACGTCGAAAAAAAGAAGAACGCGTCACCTATTTGAGTTTCCATGATCCTCTGACAGATTTATATAATCGGCGTTATTTTATGGAAGCAGGTAAGGAGGAGATAAAAAGGGTTCATCGTTACCAGGGGTCCCTAAGTGTCTTGATGCTGGATATTGATCATTTTAAGGAGGTAAATGACACCTATGGCCATCCCGCCGGAGATGCTGTGCTGCAAAATCTGGCCTCTCTTCTCCAGGAAAAACTAAGAGATGTCGATATTCCCGGAAGGCTGGGAGGGGAGGAATTTGGTGTTCTTATGCCCAAAACTGATAAGCAGCAGGCTCACAGGGCGGCGGAGAGAATTCGAAAAATAATTAAAAATAATTCTGTTGTGTTTGAAGGAGAAGAAATATCAGTCACTGTCAGTGTGGGGGTTGCTGTATACAGGGAAGAAATGGCAGATATGGATGAGCTTCTTCAGGAAGCGGATCGGGCATTATTACAGGCCAAAAAGAGCGGGAGAAACTGTACTGTTAATTGTGAGGAAATTTAGGCAATTATTTTTGGTTCTTCTCCCGATCAGTTGGTTAAATCCTGTTTTAGACCATCTTCATATCAATACTTTAAAGGAAGCTCTTAAAATTAAGAAAAAAGTTAGTAAACGTAAATTGAAAAAG
>CAYOFJ010000161.1:0-5052 GCA_964403065.1 uncultured Halanaerobiaceae bacterium
TAATCTGTCTACTTTTAAGTCCCAGAGCAGCCATCATACCTATCTCGGTTCTGCGCTCACGAATGATCATAAACAGAGTACTGACAACCACAACTGCTCCCAGCAGTATAAAGAAAACATAGACTACATTCATCAAATCATTATATTCTATAAACATTTCCACAAAAGGATCGGCTCTGCTCCATTCTGCACTGCTGTAGCGATCCCCAACCCCCCATTCCTGCAGTTGACTGCTGACCATTTGATTAAGGTTTCCGGCGGTGTCAGCACTGGAGCCAAAAAGCAGTATTTCCGTAACTTCTCCATTAAGATAGAGCATATCCTGAGCCTGCTCTAGAGACAGCCAGAAGAAATTATTATCGATATCTGGAGAGCCAGTGTTCCTGATTCCCGCTACGGTAAAAGTTCTGCCCTGAATTGATTGAAATGAATCGGAAAAAACCAGGGTGAATCTATCATCAACATCAACACCCAGCTCTTCAGCCAGGCCTCTGCCCACCAGCACTTCATTCCTGTCCACAGGCATCCTGCCGGTTGTTATATCTTTACCCAGCGCTCCATAATCTTCTTCCCTATTGATATCCACGCCTATACCCGCCATATTAACCATTTCACCCTCTATACTGGCCATGGCTCCAAATCTCAAACGAGGCAGAACGTGCTCAGCTTCCTCAATTTCTTCCAGCCCAGATATCATTTCCTCCAGTGACCTGTCTTCAGTGCCATCAACAGTATAATTTAGAGAGAGCAGAGCTTCTCTGCCCCGATATTCTTCATCAGTTAAACGCACATGCCCCAGTGAATTTTCTATATAAAGCCTGAAAGAGGATTCAGTAAAACCGACCATAAGTCCTCTAGCAAAAACAACAATAGCCACTACCGCTGCAATGGCAGTTATGGCGATAGCTGTACGCAAAAAGTTACGTTTTAAATTACGGGCTGCCAGTTTTAGCATATAAAGCATTGTTTTCAGCCTCCTCTGAAATTTTTATCGATGATATATGGCATCGATGGGATCTTTGCGAGCAGCCCAAAAAGATGGAACTAAGCTCGCTGCCAGCGCCAGCAAAATTACAAATATAAATATGAAAATAAAAGCAGAAAAATTCCAGACCCCATAAAGTCTTTCCAGTATTGGTATGCCCAGAGCATCTATATTTTCACCATAAAATAACTCCAGATCAAGGCCATAACGGACCAAAAGACTTACAATTACAGCCCCCACAGTGATACCGGCCAGTCCTCCCAGAAATCCTATACCGGCTGCTTCCAGAGAAAAAACTTTTACGATTTCTCTCTCTCTCAGTCCCATAGCCTTCATTAAACCTATTTCTTCTGTTCTTTCCAGGGCTGAAAGCACAATTACATTTATTATACCTATGGCTCCCACCAGCAATATCAGACCCAAAATCACGTAGTTTTCTATAGTAATCCAGGCCTCCAGTGATTCCAGCATCTCAGAAGACTCGCGGTATGAACGAACATTAAATTCCTCTCCAAATCTTTCTGCCATGCCGGCAGCAGTCGGCTCAGCCAGTTCTCTGCCGGTAGTATTAATCATGACCTGGCTGGCTTTGGTGTCTTCCACACCAATGGCACCATGAGCATATTCATGAGAAACTAAGGCAGTGTGCTGATTTATCTGCGGGGAAGGAGTAGAAACAATCCCGCGCACTTCACCCTGAATAGTATTAAAAGCTCCAGTGGCATCCTGAAAATGAAGAGTGTAAAAATCTCCCACCTCCAGATCCAGCATTTCTGCAAGCTGGGCACCTATTACCACACCCTCTTCCCCCGGAGCCAGAAACTCCCCCTGGACAATGTACTCATCTATGCGAAAAACTTCCCTAAAGCTTTCTACCTCTATAGCCCTGCCCATGACGGGAAATTCTTCCCGGCCGGCTATAAGATTGCCCCGAAAATCTAATACGGGGGTGAGGGCAGTAACATCATCAAAGCCCTGAATTTCTCTGCGGAATCCGGTATCAAAATTAAATGTTTCATCTAGCGGTATATCTTCCTCTTCGGCAAAATATTCACCGCGGGCCAGCTGTACATGAGCTGTCTCAAAATCTATTAAATTTCCAAAGGATATTTCCATCATTCCCAGCATGAAAGAATCAATAGCCAGAAAAACGAATACAGCAAAAGCCAGCACCCCTGCGGCCACGAAAGTTCTTTTTTTGCGCCGGAACAGATTTCTGATAGCTATTTTAAAAAAGTACATATATTTAATCTCTCCTTTTATCCTGGGTAATAAGGCCATCCTTGAGCTCGAGAAGCCGGCGGGCATAATCCATCACCATAGGATCATGAGTGGAGAAAACGAATGTAGTTTCCAGTTCTTCATTCATATCCAGCATAATAGCCAGAACCTCTTTGCTGGTATCGGAATCAAGATTGGCAGTAGGCTCATCGGCTAAAACCAGACTGGGCTCTTTCACCAGGGCTCTGGCCACAGCCACCCGCTGTTTTTGTCCTCCTGACAATTCATTGGGTTTCCTGTCCTCCATACCTTCCAGCCCGACCTCCTGCAGCAGATTTCGTGACTTTTCAAAACTATTTTTCTTATTCTCGCCCCCCGCTATGCGCAGGGCAAACTCTACATTCTCCTGGGCCGAAAGTACCGGTATGAGATTATAGCTCTGGAAAATAAATCCTATCTCCCGGCGGCGCAGCAGCGCCAGATCATCTCTGCTGAAATCCCCCAGCTCTTCACCATTAAATTTGATGGTGCCGCTGGTAGCCTTATCCAGTGCTCCAATCAAATTAAGCAGGGTGGTTTTGCCGGAACCCGAAGGTCCAAAAACCGAGGTGAACTCCCCCCTGGATATATTAAGATCAATGCCCCTCAGCGCCGGCACCTCTATTTCACCCTGTTGATAAATTTTCTTTACGTTTACAAGCTCAAGTAATGGCATAAATAAATTCTCCTCCTCTTTTTTCAAGGATCTCTACCCTATTTATTGTCCGAACCAGATTTTTAACTCTCTATTATTTTTCCCATTTCTCCAGCCAGATAGCCTGCAGGGTATTATCAATCACCTCTGTTAAAACCCGTTCCCCCTCTTCCAGCCCCAGAGCTGACTCAAAAATATCCTGCAAAAAGTAATTTTGCTGGCAATTTGAATTAACTGGACCCTTGATATGCCAAAATTAAAATTTCGATATATTATAAAATCGACCTTAAGCAGAGCAACTTTGAAATAGTTATTTCACATTGGGGAAAGAAATCTTTTAGTCGGTAGAATTTTACCCCCAGAACATTTTAACAGTTTTTATTATTTCTTTATATTTTAATTCTGTGAAAATAATTTTTATCCTTCTTATTTTACCCGGTTAAAGACTGAAAAGCCATTTAAACTTTTGGCTATAATAATTGGAAGCTATGAGACGAGATGATACTGGAGATTTTTCGCATCCATGCTAGACCCATGACCAGAGCCTTTTAGCTCCTAATGACAGGTATTATGAACATGAGCTAAAAAAATATTTTATCAGCTGATAGGAAGAGAAGCCAAATAATTTTTTCTAAAATAAAAAAAGCTCAACTCTAAAAAGTGAGTTGAGTGAAATAAATATCTAATTTACTTTTATTTGACTTTAACCGTTCTGTAAGTTTACACTTTTTTCTGTTCAAAATTGCTCAAAGACATAAAACTAATCTTTAATTTCTACAACCTCATCCAAATTAACTATTTCTAAAGCTTCCTTTACATTTTCCGAATTTATATTTTTTATTATTATTTTCCCATCTTCACGCTTTATTTTTCTCTGCAGAATGAGTATTTTACCCATAGCCATACTGTCAATATCGTTTACTTTTTTCATATTTAAGGTAATATTATATACGTCTTTTTCTATAGCTTTTTTAAATTTGTTTTCCAGATCCGAAGCATTATTCAGGTTTATTGAGCCCTGGGGGATAATATGAGCTGTCTCATCCTGGATTTTAATTTTCATGTTTTAACACCTCAAATATAATATAATTTTTAAAAATAATAAAACTTCCAGCCTGAATTGCTGGAAGCCCAATAACTTTATATAGGCAACTCAGCAATCCTGGGGAAACCCCTTTAGACCTTGAGCTTTGCGCCCCTATCTTTCGATAGGTTTGCCCTTTCTTTTTATTTATTTATATTAATTAATAATCAATTATATTTTCATCTGTTTATATATTAACAAATCTTAATCGAAATTGCAACTTTTGTCCTATATAAAATATTATATTTTGTGATATAATGAGTAAATCTAAAATTATATTCTGATTACTATCAAAAAACTAACTTAAAATTAATCCATTCCTTCCTGTTAAAATTTTACTTCTTTCTCATTAAAGATTATAACTATAGCTAAAATTAAAAAAGCGGCCCAATTAATTGTAAGGGGGCCGCTTAAACTTAAACTTTTCGAGATATTTTCCTGCAATATTTACCTGGGGGTAGCAAACTCTGCCGGAAAATACGTAACTGCTGGTAAAAACTGCATCTAAAAATATGCTTAATATAGTTTACTCTTATCGAAATTCAAGGGCTTCTATGCTAAATTGAATTTCCATATCTTCTTCCGAAGAAGAGTGGGCATAGCTTAATACCATCATAAATTCTTCAAAATTTGCAAGTCTTGTGACTGAACTTTCTATTTCCAGTTCCGGCCTATCTTGAATTTCCACAGTATATACATCTACCTCACGATCAAATACCATCTCTCGGCTCTCGCTGACATCCCCTAAATCTTCGTAAGTTTCCATAGGAAAATTTGCAAAATTATAAAAGGGAAACATAACTGACTGCAGTATAGTCTGGCTCATCATTTCAGCCATTTCAGCAGGTATGATTTCTCCGTCCACTTCCATCTGTTTCACTTCCTCGCCATCATACCAGACCTGCAGGGAAGAAAACTCCTCTGCAGATTCTTCTGTGGAAAATGATAAAACGTCAGTCTCCACACCCTGAACTTCTTCACTGCCCTGATATTGGTAAGTTATAATATTATCCTGGGCTTTCTCTCCTTCTCTATAAACAACAACATGGTATTCCAGCATGTGAAATT
>CAYOFJ010000162.1:0-5045 GCA_964403065.1 uncultured Halanaerobiaceae bacterium
CCATAGTCTCCAGTTTTAAATTAATTCCCCTTTTTTCCACCTTTTTAATGAACCTTTCTGCATATTCTGGACCGGTTAATTCTTCCTCAAAATAATCCACTCCAAAACCATTATGAATACATTGCTGTAAAATTCCTCCTGGATACTCATCTCTTTCCAGGATTAAAATATCTTTTATTCCTTCTTCCCAGGCCTGAACCGCAGCCGCCAGACCAGCTGGCCCTCCACCTATAATTGCCATTTCACATTTTCTATTCATTATTCTCACCTACCCCATAGGTTAAATCTGTATCCGGTTTTAAATCTTTAACTTTAGCAGCCAAAATTTCCGAACCCGGGCCACTTTTTGTCACCTTTAAAGGTGAAATATATAATTCTTCTGCAATAATTTCTGCTACCCTGGGTCCACAAAATCCTCCCTGACATCTTCCTCCACCGGCTCGCGTTCTTCTCTTAATTCCATTTATAGTAGGAGAAATTAAAGGTCTATGCAAAGCATCAATAATTTCTCCTTTTGTTACGTGTTCACACCGACATACAATTTTGCCGTAATTACTATTTTCCTCAAAATATCTCTGCCACTTTTCTCTGCAGCTCTTAAATTCCTGCAGTTGGGGGTGGTCAGATAATTCCGGATTGAAATTTGATTTTTCTACTAATTTTAATTCAGTTTTCAAAGCAGAGCTGATATCTTCAATTATATCAACAACCATCCAGGCAATAGCGGGAGCACTACTTAAACCCGGAGATTGAATACCCGCAACATCAATAAAACCAATCACGTCTTCTAAAGGTTCTATTTTAAAATCTTCGTAAGGCAATGTAGCTCTCAAACCGGCAAAAGAAGAAATTACTCCTTCTTCCGGGAAGTCAGGAAAAAGTTTTTTTCCTCCTGTTCTTACCTCTTTTAAACCTTCAGCTGTTACTGCTACATCTTCTTTATTTTCCACTTCTACTGAATTGGGGCCTAACAAGAGATTGCCTGCAACTGTGGGGGTGACAAGTATACCTTTTGACTTTTCATCTGGCATGGGAAATATGACATGATTAACCATATCCCCTAATTCTTTATCATATAAATTATATTCGCCTTTGCGAGGAGTTATAACATAGTCCTCTCCCACCATTCCAGCTATTTCATCTGCATATAATCCAGCAGCATTAACCACTATAGAACAATTAATTTTTCCTTTATTAGTTACAACCTGTGAAATACGATTATCACTTGTGATTATGTCGATTACTTCAGTATTTAATTTTATTTCCACTCCATTTAAAACAGCATTTTCTGCCAGTGAAATAGTTAATTTATATGGTGAAACAACACCAGCAGTCTCAGCATACAGCGCAGTATTGGCCTGCGGATGAATTTCTGGTTCCTTTTCTCTTAATTTATTTTTATCTATGACTTCTAATCCTTCAATACCTCGTTTCTCTCCCGCAATTTTTTCCTGCTGCAGTTGTTTTTTATCTTCCTTGTCAAAACCAACAACCAGTGAACCTTTTCTGTCAAAGGGAACTTTCAAATGACTGCACAGTTTATCAAAAACCGGATTAGCTTCTAAATTAAGTTTGCCTTTTAGAGTATCTTCAGAAGCATTATAACCAGCATGAATGATACCTGAATTAGCTTTAGAAGTACCTGTGGCTACATCAGAGTCCTTTTCCAGCAAACAGACCGAAGCCCTATATTTACTAAGCTCTCTTGCAATGGCTGTACCCACCACTCCTCCACCAACAATCGCAATATCGTATTCACCTATAATAGTTTTTGACATTTTATCACTCCCAAAAATTCTTAGCCTCTAATCAGTTTTACAAAGAAGGACAAAACAAATAAAAAAAGAGAACCATTATCTCCCGGTGAAGGCATACTTCCCCCTCACCTGCAGACAATGGTTCTCTCTTTTCTCAACCATAATTTGCAGATATTAAATTGTTATTAATATTTAACTACAATCACTATCTCTTTCACCTATAATTATATAGCAAATATTTCCCTTTTGCAAACTTAAAAAATTAATTTATTTCGGCCCAGTTTAAAGCTGATTCCACAGCATTACGCCAGTCCTCAAGATATTCATTTCTTGTTGCCAGAGAAATTTCTGGCTCAAACTCTTTATCCACTTCTCGTAATTTAGCTATTTCCTGTAAGTCATTCCAGTAATCAACAGCAAGTCCAGCTAAATAAGCAGACCCTGCTGCCGTAGTTTCAGTATTGACAGGTCTTTGTACTACTTTATGAGATATATCGGCCAAAAATTGCAAAAGAAAATTATTTTGAGACGCTCCTCCATCAACTCTGATCTCTTTAATTTCTATGCCGGAGTCTTCCTGCATAGCCTCAAGCAAGTCCTGACTTTGATATCCTATAGCTTCTAAGGTTGCTCTAATCAAATGATTGCGAGTAGTGCCTCTGGTTATTCCCACAATCATACCGCGAGCCCTTGGTTCCCAGTGAGGGGCACCCAATCCGGTAAAAGCGGGTACAATGTAGACTCCATCAGTATTTTCTACTTTTTGAGCAAAATATTCTGAATCAGCAGGATCACTCAATAATTCCAGTTCATCTCCCAGCCATTGAATTGCTGAACCCGCGTTAAATATACTTCCTTCCAGGCAGTAATTAATTTCTTCTTCCAGCCCCCAACCAATCGTGGTGAGTAGCCCATTATCCGAAATAAAAGGTTTTGAACCAGTATTCATGAGCATAAAAGCTCCGGTGCCATAAGTTGATTTAATCATGCCTTTTTGCAGACAGGCCTGAGCAAAAGTAGCTGCCTGTTGGTCACCTGCAACACCAGCAATGGGTTTTTTACAACCAAAAAAATGTGTGGGATCGGTATAAGCAAAAACACTACTGCTGGATTGTACTTCCGGTAAAATATCAGCGGGTATATCCAAAATATCCAGCAATTCATCATCCCATTCCAATTTTTTTATATTGTAAATTAAAGTTCTAGAAGCATTAGTATAATCGGTAACATGTTTTTTTTCACCACTCATTTTCCAGATGAGCCAGCTATCTATAGTGCCAAAAAGGAGTTCCCCTCTCTTTGCTTTTTCCTCAGCACCTTCAACATTATCCAATATCCATTTTATCTTAGTTCCTGAAAAATATGGATCCAGTAACAGACCAGTTTTTTCCTGAAACTTATCTTCCAGCCCCTTTTTCTTAAGCTGAGAACATATATCTGTAGTTCTTCTACACTGCCAAACTATAGCATTAAAAATAGGTTCTCCGGTATTTTTGTCCCAGATCAATGTAGTTTCGCGCTGATTTGTAATACCTATACCGGCAATATCCTGAGCCTTAATCTTTACGTCCTGCAAAACTGAAGACATTACAATTTTAGTAGTTTCCCATATTTCTTCCGGGTCATGTTCAACCCAGCCTGGTTGAGGATAAATTTGGGTAAATTCTTCCTGAGCCTTGTTAATAATATTTCCACTTCTATCAAAAAGCATAGCTCTAGTACTTGTGGTACCCTGATCTATAGCTAAAATAAATCGATCGGACATTCTCCTGCCTCCTTCTTATAAACGACGTAATGCTACTATAACTTCGATTTCATCTCCAGCATCTTCTATTATATCTGACAGATCTGAAAGCATAATCAGAAAATCTTTATAAAGAGCTTTCTGGCCTGGAGTGAGATCATCTCTCTCCGACAATCTTTGAATAAGAGTTTTTTCCAGACCATCTATATCTGATTCCATCTTTTCAATATTTTCAACTTTTGCTAAAGCTTCCTTATAATCTTTAAAAATTAAATCAATTGCTTTTTCCAATTGGTTAAACATATTGATAGTAATATCTACAATTTTTTTAAGTTTATTTTCTCCAACTGTAGATAAATCCATAGACTTTAAAACTATGTAATCCAGAGTACTTTCAGAAAAATCCGCTACTTTGTCTGTATATTCCAATAAAGTCAAAAAGTCTCTGCGGGTGTTTGATAGTAAAAATCTTTTATCTATAAGCAATCTTATAATTTCTCTGCGAATTTCATCAGCTTCAGATTCATAGCTATTTACTTCATCCATAAATTTTTGTGCTTCTTCACTCAAACCTTTATCAATATACAATTTCATTGCTTCTGCAAAAGAATTAAGGCATTCTCTAACAAGGCGGGAATGTTTCTGATAAAGTTCAATTAACTCCTGTTCTTCACCCATCAAATCTTCCATTCTAATCCTCCTTAATAAATTAAATTCATACTCTGTTCAGTACTTTTTTGAACAGAGTATGAATATAAATAATCTATTATATTATTCTTCAATCAAGTTCATAGGCTGACCACAACAGACTAATTCTCCACCACCAACTTCCTTAACTTTTACTACATTTCCACAAACGTCACATTGATATACTTCTCCTTCTTTTTGAACTGCCATAAATTATCCCTCCTTTAAAAATTTATAATTTGAATTTTACTTACCTCTAATATCCTCCAAACCTGTAGTATAAGGGGGACTAATAATTCCATGTTCAGTAATTATGCCGGTAATATTTTCTGCGGGAGTAATATCAAAAGCAGGATTATAAACCTTTATATCATCCGGGGCAATTTTTTCTTCACCAATTTGAACTACTTCTTGTCTCGACCTTCTTTCAATCTCAATCTCTTCACCACTGTTTATCGAATAATCAACAGTTGATCTAGGTGCTACTACATAAAACGGTACACTGTGTAATCTGGCAAGCTCAGAAATCATGTAAGTCCCTATTTTATTAGCTGTGTCACCATTAGAGGCGATGCGATCAGCTCCTACCAGTACTACATCAATATCACCAGATCTAAGTTTGGTAGCAACAGCACCTTCTACCAGTAAAGTAGCCGGAATACCTTCTTCTACAAGTTCAAATCCCGTCAAACGAGCACCCTGTAATCTGGGGCGGGTTTCAGTGGCAAAAACATGAATATTTTTATTTCTTCTATAAGCTTCCCTTATAACTCCGAGAGCAGTGCCAAAATCAACAGTTGCTAAAGCTCCTGTATTACAGTGTGTCAAAATATTACTATTTTCAGAGATGACGG
Source organism: uncultured Halanaerobiaceae bacterium (assembly GCA_964403065.1). GTDB lineage: Bacteria > Bacillota > Halanaerobiia > Halanaerobiales > Halarsenatibacteraceae > Halarsenatibacter. The sequence goes on from CAYOFJ010000162.1 coordinate 5,043, forward strand.
TAT
>CAYOFJ010000163.1:0-5038 GCA_964403065.1 uncultured Halanaerobiaceae bacterium
TTTCACCTTCTGCTTCAAATACAGTATCACTGAGATCAAATTCATCATCATCTACTTCGAAGTCCAGAGAAGCATCAAAAAGTTCAGTGGTGATGTCTACACCAAAACCGAATGTATGGGAGAAACCAGTAGTTTGGGCAGGTGCTTCTACTACTTCTTCTCCTTCCCAGTCATACTTATAAGTTGTGGTGGTGGATTCTTCAGCGATTTCATATTCAGCCGGTACAGCGTCATTAAAGTCTTCTACATCATCAAATGTTCCCGCATCTATCTCATCTCTTACATACTGAGCATAATCTGTAGCTGAATCAAAGTTTTCAACAGTTCCCTCTATAGTAAGCTGGCTGGGGAACTCATCTACATACCAATAGTCAAATTCATAAACATCTACAAAATCATCTGCACCATCCACGACATTAACGTGATCGAAGTCCACTGCATAGGTGCCGCGGAACTGTAAGGGATCTTCTTCCTCCATCTCTTCTCTCAATGCTTCGATTTCATCGTTTACATCGGCTATACTATCATGAATGTCTTCGGTTTCGGCCCAGAGTGCGTCGGTCTGAGTCTCGATGACATAACGGAGAGCGCCGAGCTCTGCATCCATCATTTCCAGCTCATCTTCAAACTCAGCGACCATGGCTTCAACTATTTCAGTTACCTGCTCTGCCTGACCCTCAGAAAGCTCATCCTGTGGGCCTATTTCTTCTTCCATCATTCTTTCAACTATTGCTACAACATCTTCAGCCTGTGCGGCTGTAAGGCCATCTTCGAGCTCATCAACTTGATCCTGCAGATAGCCCAGATCGTCTTCCAGCCAGTCCAATTCTTGATTAATATTTTCTACAGCACGATTGACCATCATAGCCATTTCATAACGAGTAATTGTCTGATCACCTTTATACTCACCATCAGGATAACCTTCTACAATTCCGGCTGCCACAAGAGCTTCAACTGCATCATAAGCCCAGTGCTCTTCATCTACATCCGGAAAGGTTTCACCCTGAACAGCTGGAGCAGCTATTGCCACTACCAGTAAAAGCGCTATTGCTATTGTAAACTTTCTCATTAAATTAATCCCCCTTATTTCTATTAGTTATTCTTTATATAAATGATCCTGTTCTACCCGGTCACTCAACTTCCTGTGGGGAATCAGGAAATGAGTTTCCTAGTTTCCTCATTCACCTTCTTCCCCTGGTAAGAGAGCAACCTAAAATAGAACCCTATCACCTCTGAACGCCTTCGTGGCTGCGGGGGTCACCTCCTTTCTGCCACAGTTTAGGCACGAGATGATAAGACTTTTGCCGATATTAAACTGTATCAATATGATACAGATCAAACTGATTGTACCTTAAATCGAACCGAGCAAACAATTTATGTATCAGAAATCTCAAAACAGCAATTATCATAAATTAAATCAAATATCTGATTTTCAATTATAAATGAGCATTAAATTCCAAACATTCAAGACTCATAGACAATTATAACATAAGAATTTTGATTTGTGAAGGGTTTAATACTAATTTAATCGTACTATTTATTACGCAAATATTTTTTTGCCAGCACCAATGCTGCATAATCATCCAAAGGGCGGGAAGGTCTCCAGCTTACTAACACAGACAGAGCTTTGACCAATAAATTTCCTTCCCTGTTATGATAAAGTTTAACCGCCTCAGATGTACTGCCCTTCTCTTCAATTATATTTAACTCACAATTGTTTTTATCCGGCAATAAAGGTCTAATTTCTTCAGCCAGCTTTTTGAATCCCGTACCATCACCAATCACAATTGTTGCCGGGCTGAAATCGGCCAGCAAATTTTCCAGACTGGTTTCTATTTCTGATCTTCCTATTATGTCAAGATACAATGGTTTCCCGTATTCATCCACTACAGCAATTCCCACTTTTTCCCGCCCGGGATCTATAGCCAGCACTGCTGCCTCTGCCATAAAGGTTACTCCTCATCTCCGGCAGGAGCTTTTTTGGCTTCCCGGGACTCTACGGCAGTGGTCTCGCCTATTTCAAAGGATATATTATCACTGAGTCTATCACTGCGCCAGATCTGTTCCTCAGCTTCTACTATAACTTCAACTTTACCATCACGACTCTGAATATCACTTACTAACTGATAAAAATTGACGAAGTCCAGACTTCCTACAGTACCATCTATATCCTGCAGCATTCCCTGCTGGGATGCCTCTCTGTTGACCTCGGCCAGCAGCTGCCGCAATTCACTATCTATAGTAGAAGTATCACTGTTGGCATCAATTTCTCGCGAAACAATTTCGTCTCCTCTTTCATATATAACATAATTTCTATTTAAATGCAAATCGGCCCGAAGCTGGTCATGGCGCGGAACATTAACCCTGGAGGCCAGGCTGATAATCATACGCTCCCCGTCTTCTAAGTTGTATAAAATTTGGGCAGCATGCAGTATATCTTCTGTCTGCAGATGCAGTGCCATACCCGTATCTTCATCGCGTTCAATGGGGCGTTCACTGGCCACTTCGTTGGCCCGGGAGAGAAAATCATTCAGGTCGGCGATTATCTCATCTTCACTGCGCCCACCTTCTATGACAGCCGAGTAAATAATCTCTCCTCGCCGGTAAACAATATCCTCATCCATGAAATAAACCAGCTGATCGCGGGCTTCTTCCAGTTCCTCATTAACCCCGGCCAGTTCCTGATTGAGCTCTTCCAGCCGGCCTTCCAGCTCATCCCGCTCTTCACGCAGCTCATCCACCATCACATTCAAATCATCTCTTTCCGATCTTAGATCCTCAACCATGACCTGCAGGTCGTCACGTTCAGCTTCCAGGTTATCCCGCTGCTCTTCTATCTGTTCCACCTGTTCGGTACGTCTGGCCAGCTGTTCATCGAGTCGGTCCAGCCTCTGCATAACTTCATTTATATTAAATAGAGCCTGACGGAGTCCGGAATAAACGGAAAGCAGGATAACAATGGAAAGGGCGGCAATAACCATACCCGTTATTACCGTAACTATAATAGAAGAATAGCGGGGTCTCAAACCGAAGATGGAAAGCTTTTTTTTGCCCATCTTCATGCCCAGCTGATCTCCTATATAGGCTATAATACCCGAGAGAAGTATCAGCATTATTATCAATACAAATGCATACATCTAATACCACCTACTTTCCGGTGCGATATAACATAATCATACCCAGGATCAGAAAAAGAAGGTTCTGGCCCCAGGCTCCCAGCCAGGGGGCGATAGATCCCTGACTGCCCAGAGCATCTCCGAGAGTCATTAAACCATAATATATAAATATGATGATAACACTTAAGCCCATACCGGTGGCAGAGCTGCCGCCGCGGTGCTGCTTTAAACCCAGCGGAGCCGCCAGCAGAGCGAAAATAAAACTGGCAAAAGGTATTGCCAGGTTTTGATGCCATAAAACCCTTTCTTCCAGAGCTTCTCTGCCCTGTTCTCGCAGAGATTGAATATGGGCCGATAATTCCCGCAGGTTCATTTCCTCCGGATCTTTATCCAGCTCGGCCAGAGCCTCAGGATCACCGATATCCGCTTTTATTACATATTCATCGAATTCTAACTGCGGCATTCTTTCTCCCGGCCGTAGCTCATACATGTGACCGGAATAAAAATTCCAGTTATCATTGCGCCACACAGCCCTCTCAGCCTCAATTAAAGTCTGAGCCCGTCCCGAGGAAAAATTCTGCAGAGTTACATCATTCATCTCCCCGGTATCAGCATTGAAATAGCTGGCATAAAGGATGAAATCGGGACCACCATATTCCCCGTCGAGCGGAGTCAGGAAAAAATCCCTCTGGCTGCGCGGCAGCTGTTCCCCGGTCTCTATGCGATGTACCTGCCGGGCATAACGATAATTAGCCCAGGGAACCAGATATTCATTTATACCTATAGCTCCTAAACTTGTTATCAGCCCGATCAACAGCGCCGGTACTATCAACTTACGCAGGCTAAAACCACCCGCCCGCAGAGCAGTTATTTCATTATCACCGGTAAGCCGGCTGTACCCCAGTATAGTCGCCAGCAGAGTTGCCATGGGAAAAGTATAGACTATTACCTGAGGAAGAGAGAGCAGAAATAATTCAATCAGCCGCAGAAAGCTAATATTCCAGCTGGCATACAGATCAGCCAGCCGAAACAAAATATCAGTGCCCACGAAGATAGCAGTAAAGGCCGCGATCCCGAAAAGAAACGGCTGAATCAGCTCTCTTAAGATGTAGTAGAAATAAACCTTCATACCGGCACCTCACGCATTTATATTATACCACAAAGAAGAGTTTATTAAAATAATTTGAAAAATTTACGACTATTATATTATCGGCTTAAAAACGGTAATGAAAACCGGTCCTCAGCTGAACATCAAAATCTTCCAGCCCATCTCTTACCATAGCACCCACATCAGCATTTAATGAAATAGGGGGAAAGGTAGCATCCAGACCTCTAATATCATACTCCATACCTGTACCTCCACCCCAGATAAAGCCAATATCATTATCGCTATATATCCCGGCAGAACCAAAAACATAGCCGTCCCAGTGAGCTTCCTGCCGAAATCTTTGAAGATATCTGCCTTCAATAGCCTGTCTTCTACCTCCGGTGCTGAATATTCCCTGCACAGAAGCATCTGGCCTCATATCATAAATTAAACTCAATCCTCCTGAACCCCAGAAAGCATAAGAAGACTGGATTCCAATTCCAATACTACCCTGTTGAGTTTGAGCACGGGCCCGAAAATCAACTGCAAAGAAAGCAAGCAGACATACCAGTAAAATAATTATTCCCTTTTTCATCATTAATAAATCCCCCTTTAATTAAATGGATTCTTCTCCACAAACAGTTGATAAATATACTGTATAATCAGGGTTTATATCCTCAATTGCCTGGGTTTATAAAGTATTGGAAGCTATGAAGCTATGTAATACTGGAAATTTTTCAAAACCCGGGTCATAACTTTGACCAAAAAATTGTGCCCCGGCTCAGGATAAATAATATAGTGAACTAAGCTTCATAGCTTCCAATAATAAGTATAT
>CAYOFJ010000164.1:0-5037 GCA_964403065.1 uncultured Halanaerobiaceae bacterium
GCTCCGGTAAAAAGCTGTAATGAAGTAAGATTCATCTCCAGCATGGGCAGGACTGTCAGCTCTCTGCGGAAGATTCCCAGCATCAAGGGTACGGCTATTTCCTCGGGAAGTCTCAGCCAGCCCGTTATTAGCGGTGAAAGAGCTGAGCCCACAACTTTCATAATGCCGCTTTCAAACAGGATAGCAGCAGCTCCAATTCCCAGTATCATATGCAGCTCACCATTTACCATAAAGTTTTTCATTCTTATAATAACTTTTTTAGCAACTACGTCTGCCCTGGGCCTGAGCAGAGGAGGAACTTCCATAGGGGTGACAGGTCTGTCTCCGGGCAGCAGCTTTTCCAGCGAAATTCCCGCAATTATGATGATAACAAGTGAAAACAGAAAAACCGCCGGTACCAGAAGTAATGAGCCCTCTGACAGCAGAGCTATAAAGGCTCCACTCTGGGCAATACAGGGAATAGCCAGGCTGATTGCTCCGGAAACTATAAGGCGCTGTTTGCGGGTGGAAAAATTGCGGGTGGCCATGATACCAGGTATACCGCATCCATATCCCAGCAGCAGGGGGATAATATTGGAACCACCGAGTCCTATTTTTTTCATAATACCGTCAAGCAGAACTCCTAAACGCGGTATATAACCGCTGTCTTCCAGCAGAGTTAAAGCAATATAGAATGTAAATACATAGGGAAGAACCAGGCCAAAGGGCCATTCGACTCCTTTTATTAGAAATCCGTATTCTCCTATTAACACTCTTTGCAGAAATGAGGGTGAAAGCAGAGACTGCACCGCAAATTCAACCGCCGGAATCCAGAATCCTTCAATTAGAGGCATGAGCAGATACTGTCTTAATGCCAGTCCAATTCCCACCACGAGGCCGAATATACCCACCAGAACTAAAACTGCTGCCGGTAATCCGGGCCAGGGTTTGACCAGTTTATCTCCCAGAGTTTCTCGCTTTTCTGATTTTTCTTTTTTCTCTATGGCTTCGTCGGCCAACTGTTCCGCTCTAGACCAGGTTGCGGAATCATTGCTTCTTTCCTGAGTCGGGGGAAAAGATCGGTTTGACCTGCTTTCTTTTCCCCGGGAATTATCCATAACATCTTTGATTTTGCGGGGTATCTGCTCCAGTCCCTTTTTTTCAACAGCCACAGTCGATAAAACCGGCAAGTTTAAAGCTTCAGCCAGATACTCTGTATCAATTTTTCGTCCCTCTTTTTCAGCCAGGTCCAGCTTATTGATTACAACAAGTGTAGGAAGATTATACTCCATTATCTGCAGCAGCAGGTAAAGGCTGCTTTCCAGATTGCTGCCGTCCAGAACGCAGACTACAGCTTCGGGTTCATCTTTTAACATTTTTACAGCCACTTCTTCGGCTTCATTTGCTGCTTCCAGAGTATAGGTGCCGGGCACATCAATAAATTCGTATCTCTGACCATCTAAACTTATTTTGCCGCTGGTATATTCAATGGTGGTGCCGGAATAATTGGCAACTCCTACTCCCAATCCCGTCATATAATTGAAAATAACGCTTTTGCCGACATTGGGCGGACCTATTAAAAGTATGCGATCTTCCACATTTTCCTCTTGATTTATTTTTTTCTGTTTTTTCTTTTCCTCATCAGACATCAAATTTCACCTTTATGTTGCTGGCCAGTTCACGCGGCACGGCCACCTGACGGTTATCAACTTCTACAATCAAGGGTCCGGAAAACTTTTCTCTGGTCTTGAGATTCAATTTTTTGCCCTGTCTAACACCCAGAGGAGGAAGCAGTGTATTATCGGGAACAAAGCTCACCCGGCAGCTGCTGGGAGCAGGAAGATCCTCTAAACTTAATATATTATCTTTCTCTTCCAGGTTATCCTGATGCTCGCAGCCACTTTCCGGTTTGATTTCAATCAGGACGGATTCTTTTCCTACCTTTTGTTCAACCCGGGAAAACTTGCGCACAGCCTCCTCATTCAAACGTCCATTTTCGCCCGGGCTGTCGGAACCATTGTTTGAAAACAAATTCACGGCATCAATTCTGCCATCAAAATTTTTCAGCCAGCCGCGGGGCTGGCGGTAAATTATCTTACCGCTGCTGCCCGTGGTCTCAACTGCGCGGAACAGACATTCTTTGCCCGGTCTGACATTGTAGGATATCCAGATCACATCAAAGCTGGAATAATCGATTTCCTGACATAACCCGTGTATAAAATCGATCTTATTTGCAAATTCATACTGCTGCGAAAGTTTTTCCGCCTTATTTAAGGCCTTTTCATCACAATCAACAGCACTTAACTCCCAGCCCCGTCTGGCCAGTTCAAAGGCTGTAAAAGGGAAAGCTCCACAGCCCAGATGGGCAATTCTGTCTTCGGAGGAGAGATCGGCCATCTCAATTTCCCTATCCACCATATCACTATAAAATATTTTGCCGTATTTTTCCCCCAGAGCGGGTCTGGCACTTATCATATGCTCTATTTTCTTGACTAGAGAAGAAATAGCAGTTTCCGTCTTCATAGCTTATTCATCACCTTTTTCATTAATTATTGGTTGGTAAACAGTGTTATTATAAAAACAGGCAGTGAAAATGATTTTCAACGTTCGGTAAAAAAATTTAATAGTTTATAGTTTAATGTTTTATAATCGAGCAAGTGAAGTTAATATAAAATTTTAAATGAAATTGACTTTCATTTATTCCTGTGAATAGTATATCAGAGGTGCTTTTTGCTGTCAATTTATCGAAAATAATTATTGATTAATTTTTGACAGTAATATCATTATACCTGCTGCTTCATCATTTCTTTAATCATAAAATATAAAAACGCGAACCAATAATTGAAACCTGAGATTATATTATTGGTTCAACTCCATATCAGCTGGGGCATCTTATTTTTGTTCATGTTCATAATGCCTGTCACTGGAAGTTATTAGACTTTATACACTGAAATTTCACCAAAAAATAAAACCCCGCCCTAAAAAGATAGGGCAGGGTCTTTGGTTAAGGTTTGAAATCCTTTATATTTTTATATGAAATTTTACATGAAATTCTTCATAGCTTTTGAGCTTCTTAAGAAATCACTGCGTACCTGATTTATTCAAAAACCCAGGTCAAGCAAAACACTCGGTTAAATATGTTATGTCGTTTGCCGGGTTAAATTCAGAGATTACTGAAGTTTAAATCATTTATGCGAAAAAAATTAATACCCAAATGACGGCAATATCTAAAACAATTAATGGCCCCCGAAAGGGGGGCCGATTGGAATTATAATTTATTGCCAGAGTGAACCTCTCAACCTAAATTAAAAATTTACATGGAGTTTTCTTTGGCGACTTTAGATAAATTATGGTTTAATGAATTGGTATAATCAGCGTCTTCAATATAATTTATCAGTTAAGTTCTTATTGATTTATCCGGCAAGCATGCTTTCCAGGAACCAAATTTTCAGATTATAATAATCTACCTGCTCTTCCATTTCGCCCACGATATCAAATTCATCGGCCTCATCTGCTTCTTCTCTGATATCCACGGCCAGCGATTTCATTTCTTTGAGATCTTCCAGCACTATTTCTATAACTTCTTCCTCATCAAATTCTCGGGCATCCACTTCCTCAATTGTAGCATTATCTGCATAATCTTCCAGTTTAACTAAAGGCATCTCGCCTTTCATTTTAAGTATTTCTGCAATATCGTCATAATAAACGAAGAATTCTTCATAAAGTTCTTCAGTAAATTCATGTATCTGAACGAATCTGGGTCCCACTACGTTCCAGTGCATATTATGAAGTTTAGAATTAAGAACTGCCAGATTGGAAAGGTAAACCTGTAAATCTTCATAGATGTTCATGTTATTTTCCTCCTATTTTTTAATTATTGTATTTTTTTAGATCAAACTAAGTATAATCAATAACTATTATCGATTATAATATAATTAGTGTCTTTTGTCAAGTATATCATTAAATAAAAATTGAAACCTGAGATTGCGGCAAACTAAACTCTTGAAGGTTGGTAAAATTATTCAAATCATGATATAATAGCTAAAACAAATGTGTCATTTAATATATCAAGCAATAGGTTAAAACCATTTAATATATTGGGGGCGGTAGAAATGGCTAACAATAAAAGGTTATCGACAGGAATAAATGGTCTGGACACTATCCTGAAAGGTGGCTTAATTCCCGGTGATTCCTATTTAGTCAGGGGAGAAGCAGGAAGCGGTAAAACAACGCTGGGCCTGCATTTTTTGTGTGCCGATCTGGAGGCAGAGCGACAGGCAGATAATTCCCGTCTATTCGTTTCCTTATCAGAGGCCAAAGATAAAATAATCAGAAATGCAGAAACCAGAAATTTTCCTGCAAAAAAAATTGAATATTTAGATTTAAGTCCTTCCAGCAGATTTGTAGAGGAAGAAGATTATAATGTGTTTCCCTCTTCGGAGGTTGAACAGCAGCCTCTGTTAGAAAAAATCATTGAAAAAATAAAAGACATGCAACCACAAAGGATATTCATTGATGGTCTGACTCAGCTGCGCTTTCTTTCTTCAGATGACTACCGTTTCCGCAAAAACATTCAATCTTTAATTAATTTAATGGCAGAGATAGAAGCCACTCCCATGCTGGTATCAGAAGTTGGCAGCCGGCCGGATGATGATCTGCAGTTTATCAGTGATGGCATAATTAATCTGCAGAGCCGGGGAAGAGAGAGGAAAATTTCTGTGGCCAAAATTAGGGGTTCCGGATTTAAAAAAGGTTCTCATACCTACAAACTGGATAAAGAAGGTATGAAAGTGTATCCCATTTTAAACCCTGATTTTTCCCCTGATCTCAGGAAAAAATCTTATAAAGAACCTATTTCTTCGGGAATACCCGAAATTGACAGGCTGCTGCATGGAGGAATTGAAAGAGGTACAAGTACAATAATTACCGGTCCCACCGGTTCGGGCAAAACTTCTCTGGGCTTAACATTCATGAAAGAAGCCGCAGGCCGAGGGGAAAGATCGGTTGTATATCTGCTGGAAGAGAGCAGTGAAGTTTTACAGCAGAGATCCAAATCCA
>CAYOFJ010000165.1:0-5034 GCA_964403065.1 uncultured Halanaerobiaceae bacterium
TATTGCTTTAAAAGGCACGGTGGAATTATTTAATCCTAAAGTAATAAGATCCAGCATGGGAGGAATTTTTAAACCGGTTATTACTACGGATGTAGAAACCGATGAATTTATTAAAAAAACACTGGAAGTTGCCGAGGAACGCAGGTTAATACTTACTGCCCCGGAAGCTGAGATGAATTATTTTGATGTAGATTATCAGGAAAATGATATTTTTGTGGTGGGTAATGAAAATAAAGGAATACCCGGCAAACTGAGAAGCATAAACCATATACCGGTTAAAATTCCCCTGCCAGGTGACCTGCAGTCCTTGAACGCTGCAGTCGCCGGCTCAATAGTTATTTTTGACTCTATCAGACAGAATTTTTCCTAGAAATTTTAAGTTTTAAAAAGTTTAATTTTTGTCTAATATATGGTTGTGAATTTTATCAGCTTATGATATAATTTAAAAAAGACTTGAAGTAAAATTCCTGGGTAAGGGAGTGGTCATTTTGGATATGGCCTCATCATTTTTTTGGCAATTGTTTGAAAAAACAGGTTCCCTGAAAGTTTATCTTGCATACAAAGAAACTTTTGAGAAAAGTTCAGAAGGGGAACAAAAAATTTTACTTAAAGGCTGAGAAGGAGATAAAGTAACCACTGTAGTTAACCATTGGTGAAATTCACTCTGGAGCTGGCCGCCGAAATAAAAATAGTAGGTGGTTTCGGGAAACAACCCGTTATCAATTACCTGAGTGGTCTGAGCTGTTCCTGTATTTTTAACAGCCGGACAAATAGGGTGGTAGCGCGAGTCTCTCGTCCCTGTTGGACGGGGGATTTTTTTATGGCAAAAATATGCTGGAGGTGGCAAAATTGGATGTAGATGAAACCATTGAGGAAATCAAAGAAGAATTTAATAGAGATTTTGAACAGATGGAAAATCTAGAGGATTGGGAAGAAGTCAGGGTTACATATCTGGGCAAACAGGGAAAAGTGCAAGAATTGTTTGATATGATGGGTTCGATTCCTGATGAGAAAAAGCCGGTTTTGGGAAAAGCTGCCAATCAATTGAAAGGAAAAATAGAAAGCAAACTGGAAGATAAAAAGGAAGTACTGGAAAAGAAAATGCAGGAACAAAAATTAAAAGAAGAAAGAATTGATGTTACTTTACCTGGTGCTGACATAGATAAAGGCAGCAGACATCCTTTGAGTATAGTGACCAATGAATTGGAAGATATTTTTATCAGTATGGGATTTGAAATTGCTGAAGGGCCGGAAGCTGAAAATGAATATTATAATTTTAAAGCTTTGAATATACCTGAAGACCATCCTGCCCGGGATCTGCAGGATACACTTTATTTGGATGATGAGTATTTGCTGCGAACTCACACATCTCCTGTGCAAATACGAACTATGGAAAAAACCGATCCCCCGATCAGGATTATTGCTCCCGGGAGAGTCTACAGAGCGGACGAGCTAGATGCTTCTCATTCACCTGTTTTCCATCAGCTGGAAGGTCTGGTGGTCGATGAAAATATAACTTTTGGTGATCTGAAGGGTACAATTCGCATAATGGTAGAAGAAATTTATGGTGAAAAGCGAGAGGTGAGGTTTCGCCCCAGTTATTTTCCTTTTACTGAACCCAGTGCTGAGGTTGATGTATCCTGCGGTGTTTGTGCGGGGGAAGGATGTAAATTGTGCTCTCATACCGGGTGGTTAGAGATCATGGGGTCCGGTATGGTGCACCCTAATGTGCTGAAAATTTCCGGGGTTGACCCTTATAAGTACAGTGGTTTTGCTTTTGGCATGGGTATAGACCGCATCGCAATGTTAAAATATGGTATTGATGATATTAGATTGCTATTTGAAAATGATCGACGTTTTTTACAACAGTTTAAATAATAATTTAGGCTGGAGGAGATAATATGAAAGTTTCTTATAATTGGCTGCAGTCATATATAGATTTACCTTATACACCTGAGGAGTTAGCACACGAATTGACTATGGCCGGACTGGAAGTAGAAAAAATGGAGTTTTTAGGTGAAGGCATACAATATATAACCGTGGGAGAAGTTGCAGAAGTTGATTCTCATCCTGAAGATGAGGGGCTTTATGTCTGTCAGGTTGATTTTGCCGGGGAAGAAAGACAAATTGTCTGTGGAGCTGATAACGTTAGAGAAGGAATAAAGGTTCCGGTGGCTCTGCCCGGTATAACTTTACCTGACGGGAATAAAGTTGAAGAACAGAGAATTAAAGAAGTTAGATCACAGGGCATGATATGTTCTGAAGATGAATTACAGTTAACTGAGGAAAAACAGGATGAAATTATGGAATTACCTGATGAGTATAAAATCGGGGAAACTTTTATTTCTCAATCTGGTCGTGATGATTATGTTTATAAACTAGATTTAACTCCTAATTATGCCAGATGCCTGGGTATGATCGGTATAGCCAGAGAGATAAGGGCTTTAGCTGAGGAAGATTTATATCTGGAGTGGCCTGATATTCTTTCTGCCGACACTGGAGAATCTTCGGTTGAAGTGGAGGTTGAAGATGAAGATCTCTGCTCTCGCTATACTGCCAGAATCATAAAAGATATTGAAATTAAACCTTCACCTGATTGGATGCAGCAGCGTTTAGAAGCGGCCGGCATCCGCCCTATAAATAATGTAGTAGACATTACAAACTATGTTATGCTGGAGTACAATCAGCCTTTACATGCTTTTGATTATGATAAAATTTCTGGAAATAAAATTATTGTGCGCCAGGCTCAAGCCGGGGAAGAACTAACCACCCTGGATGATGAAAACAGAGAATTAACCAGGGAAGATTTAGTAATTGCGGATGAAGAAAAGGCAATTGGGCTGGCAGGTGTAATGGGGGGCGCTGAAACTGAAGTTAGTGCCAGCACAAATAATATATTATTGGAAGCTGCCTATTTTGATCCGGTCTCAATTAGAAGGACTGCTAAAAGACATACTATATCCAGTGAATCTTCTCATCGATTTGAAAGAGGTGTAGATATAACTTCTGTAACGGAAGCTTCGGATCGTGCCTGTTATCTTTTCCAAAAATATGGAAATGCTGAAATTGAAAAATCCAGGGCTGATTGTTATCTGCAGAAATATGAGTTTCCGGAAATTGAGCTGGATATTGATAGAGTAAACTCTCTTTTAGGGATAGAAATTGATACTGACGAGGCCGGAAATATGCTGTCCGGGCTGGGGTTTGACGTCAGCCAACAGAATGATAATATTAGAGTTAAAGTTCCTGGTTTTAGAACGGATGTAGAGTACGAAGCGGATTTAGTAGAAGAAATTGCCCGGGTTTATGGATATAATAATATTGATTATACCAGGCCTGCTGCTGAAGAAGCCGGGGGAAGGACCAGCAGGCAGAAGGCTGAAAAGAAATTGTGTGATTTATTAAAAGGTCAGGGTTTGGAAGAAGCTTATTGTTTTAGTTTAAGAGCGGAAGAAGATTATTTCTTAAATTATATAAAAGAAGCACAGAAAAATCGTCCACAGTTAAAAAACCCGCTGAGTAAAGCTTTTGCTGAAATGCGCAGCACTTTAATTCCGGGATTAATTGAGTCTTTGTCTCGCAATGCTCGCAATCAACTGGAAAAAATGTCACTTTTTGAACTGGGAAATGTATTTTATCAATCCTGTTCTGATTCAGAAAAAAGTCGCCCACAGGAAGAACAGATGCTGGGTTTAGCCAGCATGGGGGCCAAAAAATCTATGGACCCCTGGGATCTGGAAGCTCCAGATTTCTTTTATTTAAAAGGAGTTATTAGTAATATACTGGATGATTTTCTTATAACGGGCTACAGCTGGGAAACTTCTGAGCACCCTATATTTCATCCCGGGAGATGTGCCGACTTAAACATAAAAGGTGAAAGTGTGGGATATCTGGGGGAAATTCATCCGGAAATTATTGAAGAGTATGATTTACCCCCGCGGGCAGCAGCTGCAGAATTCGATTTTTCTGCTTTATATTCAGCAGCGGAATTTGAAGGGGTTGAATATGAGCCTTTACCCCGATTTCCTTCTATGGTAAGAGATCTAGCTGTAGTTGTAGCTGAAGAGATCAGTTCACAGGAACTGCAAAAATCAATTAAGGCTGCGGCTTCAGACAATTTGAAACAAATCCAGGTATTTGATTTTTATCAGGGGCAGCAGATACCAGAAGGAAAAAAGAGTCTGGCCTTTCAATTAACTTTCCTCAATCGGGAAAAGACTCTGGAGGAAGAAGAGGTAAAAGAAGATATGAATAAAATTATGGAAGAATTACAGAATAATCATCAAGCTGAAATAAGGGGAAATTAACTTATTTGCAGGAATATAAATGTTAATAGGGAAGTTTATTAAAAAGTTTCTCTGTAATATAAAGCCATTTTTCTATAATTGTTTTTTCACTAAAGCAGTTAGTAAAATTGCCATATATACTTTATAAGCAGGATTCTTTATATCCTCAATTGCCTGGGTTTATAAAGTATTGGAAGTTATGAAGCTATGTGATACCAGAAATTTTTGGGAACCCGGGTCATAACTATGGCCAAAAAACTTATGTTAACTAAGCTTCATAGTTTCCAAAAAGTTGTTAACAATAAATTCATCATTAAGCTCTGCAAGGTAATATGTAGAAGAAAGAGATGAAAAATAAATATATGAGGCTGGGGGCTGCAAACATGAGGGAAAAAGACCGTGCTGAAAATAGAAATAAATTTAGAGTGGATATTTTGGGGGAGAATATGCCAGTAGTGGGAAACATTTCGCAGAATTATGTGGAAAATTTAGCCGATTATATTAACCAGGTGGCTGATGACATTTCGCAGGCCTATCCCTCATTACCTCGCCGGCGGCTGCTGGGGTTGACATTGCTTAATATTGCTGATGAGGTGCAAAAAGCCAGAGAAGAGAAAAATAATTTGCAGGAGTCCAATGAAACTTTAGAACAGGAGAAAGAGGAGCTTCAGCAGGAGGTAGAACGTCTGCGCGAGGAAAATGAAGAGCTGCTGGATCTTCTGCAGGAGGTTGATTGATAATTGAATGG
>CAYOFJ010000166.1:0-5001 GCA_964403065.1 uncultured Halanaerobiaceae bacterium
GAACAGGCTTTTACACAATATAAAAAGGACCCGAATTTCACTTCCAAACAAAATCTGCGCATGAAAAGCTATAATGATTTGTTCATCATAGAGCAAAACCCCGAAAAAGAAAGCCCATATGCCCGGTTAAAAAATGCCGGTCTACCCATAGCCCACATTATAGATGATGAAAATGAAATTTTTGTGGCATTCACAATCAAAAGTAATATATATATTAAGCCGGCTCTGTTAAATCAGTACATAGATGGAGCTTTCCTGCGACGAGAACTAACCCCTTATTTTAACGACATGTCTTCTAAAAGTTTTGCCGGAGTAAAACTAAATTATTATCCAGATGAGAACGATAAAGCCCTGGTCATTCAACTTAATGAAAATAATTTGCATATTGGATTTCGAATAGATTTAGTTAAAGACCGCTTCACATAACCGCAAAAACAGCTCCATAAATTTTTGGCACATTTTTTTGACAAATTAAAAAAACCGCCCGGCCAAACCGGGCGGCCCTTATTAACCATTATTAACCACTTTCCCTGCAACTTTTTATGGTTATAATTAATTATTACAAATTCTTTATTTTAACTTATTTAAATGTACCGTATATGCGACCCTCAAGTCGAGGAGCTACCGGACTGTAATCATCCAGATAATCTATAATAGCTTCGTCCAGAGAAATATCGGTATTTATAAATACTTTCTCCGCCAGCATGTCATAATCATCGCCACCTTCAGCTAAAAAGTCATTAGTAGCTACGTCAAAAGTTTCTTCAGGATCAATTAATTCTCCTTCATACCAGACCTGATGAATTCTTTCTCCCGGCTCATTCAGAGGGTTAAATGTATATTTCAGTCCACTTACGTGCAGAAAACCTCCCCAGTGTTCGGGATGATGACTGACTCCATGTTCCAGCATATCAATTATTTCTTCACCTGTGAGCTCAATAACTACTATTTTGTTTTCAAAAGGGTGAATTTCCAGCACATCTTCCAGAGTTATTTCTCCGGCAGGAACAGAATGCCTGATTCCACCTCCATTGGTTATAGCCACATCTGTATCAGCTTTATACTTCATAATATCTGTAACCAAATTGCCAAGTGTAGTTTCGCGAGTGCGTATATTCTCACGGTCCGCTTCCAATCTAACCTCAGTTTCGCCTACCACCGTATCAAGTGCTTGAGCCTGGCCGGCAGTGAATACGAAGGCAAGTGCTACTATAATTACCAGAGCCTTTTTACTATGTCTCATAATGATTATTACCCCCTGTTTAATTATTTTTTGTTCCTGTTATTATAATACTACTTTTTTAAAATAATTTCAAATAAATATTATGAACTTGATGCCACCGAACATCGGAATATATCATATATTTAAATTTATCATAACCTGTCAGCATATTTAGCTGTTTTCTAACAAAAGTTATAATAAATTTTCTGCACTATTTCTGACCTCTTCTTCAAAATTTTCGCGGGGGCGAAATCCCAGTTCTGCATATAAGTTTTGCAGGTCCTTATGTTTATAATTAACTGCTCCATAAACCAATATTAAGGCAAACAAAATCATGCTGGGAGACCAGCCCGGAAGTTCTTTGTCCCGGGCAAATACAAGGTCAAAACTATCCTGTATGAGCTCTTCATAATCACTTATAATCTCTTTTAAATCTGCAATATTTTCTACTCCAATTAGTTTTATACCCTTGGCAGCCTCTCCTAAAAAGAAGTCCTTGCCTGTGGTTTTGCGGGGGAGATTTTGAGACCATTCATCAATATATTTAGTCAAATTTTGCATTACTTTATCAACTTTCATAAATTGCTCCAGAGTTAGCTTGTTTATATCAACTTTCTCCGGCTGCTCCTTTATCTTCGATTGAATTTTAACCTCATATTTTTCCAGATCATTTCTTAAGCTAATAAATTCATCATCAGCCACTTCCAAAAGAGCTGAAAGTCTGGCAAAACGACGATTTATGGAATCAGGAATTTCCTCTTTATATTTATATCCAAGATCATGTTCTATTTCCGCCCAGGCATGCTGAAGAATAGTACGAATTTGAATTTCGAAAAAAAGATCAGATAATTCCTCCGGGTGATTTTCGGTCAGATTCTCAGGTTTAAATTTAGCCACCTTATGTAAAGAGCTATAACCAAACTCCTTATAATCAAAACTTTTGCGTTTATCTATGGAGTGTTTGGGATCAATATTAAAATTGTTTTCCAGTATTTTTCCTACTACATCAATTTCATCAGCAAAGTATGTTACAATTCTTACAGCAGTAAGATCTTTGATTTCCGGTAAACTATCATAATTTTTTGCTGGTCTTCTCACTTTCTCCGCCAGACTATCAATAGATTTAGTGCGGGCTCTGACAGAATGAATGTTGATTTCAGTTTTGTTCTGCAAAATTTCTTCAATAAATTCATTCGCAGCTTGAGTCAGCTGCTCATACAAATATTTTTTTTGTTTATATTCCGCTATAATATCTACCGCTCTCATAGTTTTTCCCCCTGAAACCACTATATTGCTGAAAAGCCATAGTTTCTCCCCGGGAAAAAGTATTTACAAAACCTGGATTTTCTCCAAAATAGTTGTTGTAATACTGGAAATTTTCAAAACCCGGGTAAGCTTCCTGGCCAAAAAATTGTGCCTCAGCTCAATAAAAACTTTCATGTGAGCAGAGCTTTATAGTTTCCCATAATAAGCCTTAAAATACAAATAGTATAATTAAGACCAAAATTGTTAACATAACTAACCAGAGCATAAGGCTAAACTTGGTCATCTTTTTAGCTTTCTCTTTTTCCCACCAATTAAGTGGGGCGAGCCCCTGGAATAAAAAAGTTACCACACCGGCCAGATTAATACATATTATATTGGAAATAAATAATAAAAACGCTCCCACTGCCAGAGTTAATTCACCTGCCCCCAGCAGCAATCCTACAACAACCAATGGTGGCATAAGGGCAACTGCGATCATAACACCAATAACAGCATTGGCAGCTCCGGTAGTAAAAGCCAGACTGCCGGCACTACCCGAAGCCAGTCCCAGTGCTATATCTCCCCAGCCAATACTGGTGCGGTTTATTACCTCTGCCGACCACTCAGCAGGCTGGAGTATGAAGCCGGCTGCTACAGCTATAAAGAGAGCAATACCGGCTCCCGCCAGCGAAGCTTTGAGAGCTCTCTTCCCCAGCTCTAAATCACCAAGTGTAGCCGCCAGAGCCAGACCAACATTGGGACCTAAAAGGGGAGCAATAACCATGGCCCCTACAATTACCGCAACATTACCCCGCAAAACACCACTGCTGGCAACCACAGCCGACATTAAACACATGAGTAAATAATTAGTATCCAGATTCACCGAATTGCTGATTTCTGTATACAATTCCTGACGGCTGAGACTTTTTTTGCTTTTCTTCTCCTGTTCCTCTGCTTCCTGGCCCGTTTTTCCTTCTTCTGCTTCTTCTTCAATTTTGTCTAAAGATGGCAGTGTAGCTTCAACTTCCAGCAAATTAAGCCGAAACCCCTCACAGGAAGCAAATTCCTGTTCAATCTCATCAAGCAGTGGGCCGCTGTCCTTCCCCCGCAGGGTAAGTAAATATAAAGCTTTATCTTCCCATAAAGATACCTGAAGTTTATCTACAACTTCGAACTCTGCCAGAATTTTTTTGAGGTTTTCCTCTCTCTTTAGAGGCACCACAATCTCTACTTTTCTCAGCATATTTACACCTGCCTCAGCTGACTGTTAACCCCAGTTTGCGGCGAAACTCTGCCGGCAGGCTCATTCTGAAAGCTACTGCCAGCATAAGTTTGAAAATATCTCCCGGCAAGAAGGGTATTACTCCAGCACTCACAGCCTGCCAAAAGTTAAAGTCCCAGAATAAGATCATAAATAGAACTCCTAAAATATATATGGAAATCATTCCAGATAATGAAGAAATAGATAATTTCAAAATAGAACTTCCTCTCAACTTACCGCAAATATATGCTGCCAGAGGAAAAGCTAAAAGATACCCCCCGGAAGGAGAAAAAATAACGCCTATTCCGGCAGTGCCTCCGGCAAATACGGGTAATCCTATGATTCCCAGGGCAAGATAAATTATCTGACTGACAAATCCCAGTTTGGCTCCCAGCAGCAAACCGGATAAAATCACCAATAAATTCTGAAATGTTACTGGTACAGGGCTAACGGGAAGAGGAATTGCAATGTAAGCTCCTATTGCTGTTAGAGCAGCCATAATTGCGGGATAAACTATAAGTAAAGTGTTATTCACAGAGCTATTTTTTAAATTCTGCATTTAGCATTACCTCCAAATTTTTTGGGATGTAAAAATAAATCATTATTTGATATATTGTTTAATTTTGTTTTGTTAAAATGTAAAATCTTCACCGGTTGAAGTCAGGGTTAGCTCTCCATGTTGAACCCCTTTTAAACCAATCAGACGGTTACCTGCTTCTCGTAAAATATGAGCTTCTCCCTGCATAATTATTACTTCCAGACAAAAGTCATGGCTTACGTGCATGTGAAGGTTGGATCTAAAAATTTCAGGGTAATCATGCTGAATTGTAAGCATCTTGTCAGTCAAATCTCGTTTATGATGATTAAATAAAAGTGTTAGGGAACCAATCACTTCCTGTTCACTGCTTCGTTTCCTTTCCTGAACAATTCTATCTCTGATTAAATCTCTTATAGCCTCCGAACGATTATCATAACTGTCAGATATAATTTCATCATATTTTTTTAATAAGTTTTCCTCTATGGAAACTCCAAATCTGACCAGATCGGACAATTTTAACTCCTCCTTTATTTCTTCAAAATATCAGATATTTCCCTGGCATTTACTACAAAAGGAAAAGCCTCTTTTTCTATTTTTACATCCAGGGGGAATAAGGGGCCTTCTTCACCGTCAATATCCGATTTTAACTCTCTGTTAGAATCCAGCATCTGTAAATTAAAAGAATCAGAACGTAAAAAAGTTTTATTTTCTTCACTTTCCTGCCAGCTATTATTT
>CAYOFJ010000167.1:0-820 GCA_964403065.1 uncultured Halanaerobiaceae bacterium
TCAGCAGCTTTTGTGCCAGGACGCTGTGAATAGTTAAAAACATGGATTCGGCTGAACTCTATTTTTTCCACCAAATTACAAGTTTCTGCAAAATCTCCCCGGTTCTCCCCGGGAAATCCCACCATAACATCAGTACTGATAGCAATATCAGGTATTTTCTCTCTAATCCAGGCCACTTTATGAATAAACTCCTCACTGGTATAAGGCCTATTCATATCTGCCAAAATTTCATTGCTTCCGCTTTGCAGGGGGATATGAAGATGTGAACAAATTTTATCACTGTCAGCAATAAGCTCCAATATTTCTTCAGTAATTTCTTTTATTTCGATTGAGCTTAAACGAATTCTAAATCTGCCTTCAATCTCGATCATTTTTTGCAGAAGCTGAGCAAGATGTTCATTCTCCCGGGAAAAATCATCACCATAAGCCCCCAGATGAATCCCGGTCAATACAAACTCTTTCACTCCATTTTTTCTAAGACGTTTTACTTCTTCAATAATTTCCCGACTGGACCGACTTCTCTTTTGACCACGGGCATATGGAATTATACAATAACTACAAAATTGATCACAGCCATCCTGAATTTTTATATTTGCCCTGGTTCGATTTTCTATTTCCCTTACCTCAAACTCGGGAAAAGAGTTCATGTTTTGATAGTCTGTCCTGCTGTATTTCCAGTTCTGGTCGGACAATAATTCAATAATTTTCTCAACCAATTTATCTTTTTGATCACTACCAATGATATAATCTATCTCTTCTATCTTTTCCACTTCAGCAGGAGAGACCTGACTATAACACCCGGCCATAATTACCAGGCTCT
>CAYOFJ010000167.1:830-4978 GCA_964403065.1 uncultured Halanaerobiaceae bacterium
CACCTCTCCTTTTAGCTCGCCGAGCCCTCTTACGAGATTTGCTGGCGGCCGAAGTAGTTACAGCACAACTATTAATAATATAAACATCTGCCTTTCGGGAAAATTCAACAATATTAAATCCTTCCTGTTTAAATTCATCCATCATAGCTTCAGCCTCATATTGATTTACTTTACATCCTAAATTATAAATTGCCACCCTGGGATTTTTTTCATTATCATAGTTGAGATTAGCTGAATTTTCATTTTTTTCTATCATCTCATCTCACCCAGCTCGTAAAGTATTAATCCGGTCGTTAAAGGACCCGCAGTTTCCGTGCGTAAAATTCTGGGCCCCAGAGAAATATCACTACAGTTCTCCTGTTGTGAAAGCAGAGAAATTTCCTCCTGAGAAAATCCACCTTCGGGGCCTATTACTACCAAAATTTTATTCCCCACATGTAAATGATTTTTCTCTGCTAACTCTCCAATTGTATATTCAGCATCTCGCGCACAGGCCACTAAAATAGAATCAAACCCGGAGAATTTATCAATCATGGCCTGCAGGTCATGGACAGAAAATAAATCTGGTATTCTTCCTCTTTCAGACTGACGGGCAGCCTCCCTGATGATTTTACGCCAGCGTTTTAATCTCTTTTTTTCTTTTTGAGAATTTAATTTTACCACTGTATGCTCACTGGAAAAAGGATAAAAACCTGCAGCACCAATCTCAGTGGCTTTTTGCCATACATATTCTACTTTATCTTTTTTGCCCAGGGCCTGCGCAATATATATCCGGGTTTTCGGTTCTCCTTTGGCATTTTTTACATCTCCCAGTTTAAGAGTTACTTCCTCCTTTTCTCGAGAAATATTTATTATTTTAGCCTTCGCAGCCAGACCATCTCCATTAAGTAATTCTACCTGATCTCCCTCTCTCATACGCAAACTTTTAACCATATGATTATAGAGTTGACTGCCAGCTGTAATTTCCTGGTTTGCTGTAAATTCAAAATTATTTTTTACGCTTTGCGGAAGAAAAAACTTTTTAAGACTCATTATTTATCACCTGCTTTTCGCTGGACAATAAATGACAGCCAGTTATCTAAAGAATCAATCTTATGAAATTTGAGCTTTCTTCCCCAGGAATTAAGTTCATGTCTTATTTCACTCTTATGCTGTTTCATAAACCCACTTAAAATCAAAAAACTATTTTTTTCTAAACAAGGTAAAAGCCCGGGTAATATATCCTTGATTATTTTTGGCAGGCAATTAACCACAACCAGATCATATTTAGGCAGGGAAATTTCTTTAATATCACCATTAATTACTTCTACTTTATCTGCGAGTCCATTTAACTCTAAATTATCTCTGGTGTTTTTAACCGAAAGTTCATCTATATCTATAGCCGTAATATGCTTAAAATCTATCTTCCCGGCTGCTAAAGAAAGTATTCCAGTTCCACATCCCACATCCAAAAAAGAAGCGAGTTCTGGAAAATTGCTTTTTATTTCTGAAATATCATGCAAAACTAACTGAGTAGAAGGATGATTGCCTGAACCAAAGGCAACTCCAGGTTTGACAATTAGAGGTATTCTAGCAGTATTTAATTTATTCTTTTCTTTCACAGTTAAATCCTGTTTTTCAGCCTGCCAGGAAGGTATTATAATCCAGTCAGAACCAACTTTTATTTCCTGGAAGTTTTCTTTCCATTTTTCTACCCAGTCAACGCTGCCAGCTCTCTTGCGTTTTAAAACATAACCACCTCTGTCTAAAATTATCTTTTTATTTTTTTGCAGCTGACCAAGTAATTTTTCCCAATACAGAGGCTTATCCACTCCGGTTTCCTGCTCATATCCATAAAATAAAATACTGCCTTCCGCCCGGTCTTTTTCAATTATAAAACCGGAGTTGAAAACATTTTGCATAATCATTTCTCCGGTTTTACCGGCGGCAGAAGACAGTTTTAAAATATATTTATATTGTATTTTAGTTTCCAGGTTCATTTAGTTTTATCCTCCAAAAGCATCCTTTACCCTGCGAAAAAAGCTTTTTCCTTCAGGATTGATTTCATCTCCACTAATATCGGCAAATTCTCGCAGAAGTTCTTTTTGTTCCTCATTTAAGTTTCTAGGTATAACGACTTTAACATGAATATATTGATCACCACGACCAGAACCCCTTAGCCGATGAACTCCCTTGTTGCGGAGTCTAAGCACATCACCAGGCTGTGTACCTTCTGGAATCTGAAATTGAACTTTTCCTTCCATAGTAGGAACCTTGATTTTATCTCCTAAAGCTGCCTGAACAAAGTTAATAGGCACTTCACAGTGGAGGTCATCACCACGTCTTTCAAAAATATCGTGATCTTTGACTTTAATAATTATATATAAATCTCCTGGTTGAGCACCTCTCTCACCTGCCTGGCCCTCACCGGCCATACGCAGTTGGTTTCCATCCTTAACTCCGGCAGGTATATTCACTGTTAAAGTGCTTCTTTCCTGTTTGATACCTGAACCACCGCATTCAGAACAGGGATTTTCTATTATTTCACCGCTACCACCACAGCGGTCACAGGTCTTAGCCTGTGCCATTTGACCAAAAGGAGTACGCTGGGTGACTCTTATCCTTCCCTGT
Organism: uncultured Halanaerobiaceae bacterium; assembly: GCA_964403065.1. GTDB lineage: Bacteria > Bacillota > Halanaerobiia > Halanaerobiales > Halarsenatibacteraceae > Halarsenatibacter. Next base: position 3,441 of record CAYOFJ010000167.1, read on the forward strand.
CCATTACATTTGGGGCAGGTCCGAGAACTGCTTCCTGGTTCTGCTCCAGTGCCATTACATTCTTCACAGTTAACTTCTCGCGGAATAGTAATCTCTTTTTCAGCCCCAAAAACAGCTTCTTCGAATTCTATCTCCATCCTGTATTCCAGATCACTGCCCCTCTGTCTCCTGCGAGACTGTCTGCTGCTGCGTCCTCCCGGTCGGCGGCGATCACCGAAGAACATACTGAAAATATCATCAATATTCATCCCGCCAAAATCTCCGCCACCAAAATCTTCAAAGTTAAAGGAGAAATCATCCTGACCAATACCAGCATGACCATATCTATCATATTTTTCTCTTTTTTCTGGATCACTTAGTATATCATATGCTTCTGAAATTTCCTTGAATTTTTCAGAAGCATTAGGGTCATCACTACGATCTGGATGATATTCTTTAGCCAGTTTACGATAAGCCTTTTTAATTTCATCCTGATCAGCGTCTTTATCAACACCTAGTATTTCATAATAATCTTTATTGCTGTTTGCTGCCATAAATCATCACCATCCTATAAATAAGCAAACAACAGAAGAGAGCAGTAATACTGCCCCCTTCTGTCGTTTTTTTTTGCTTCTACAAAATCTATTTCCTGTTTACTTTACTCTTCTTTTTCATCTTCTTCATCAACTTCTTCATAATCAACATCTATTGTATCGTCATCTGTCCCCTGCTCATCGGTTTGAGGCCCTGCTTGAGTTCCCTGGGGGCCTGGTCCCTGTGGACCGGCCTGAGGACCTCCTGGGCCACCTGGCTGCTGCTGAGCTTGTTGCTGATCATAAAGTTCACTGCTCAAATCAGCAAGAACTTCGTTCAATTCTTCCATTTTTTCTTCAATTAATTCTATATCATCTTCATTTTCTTCCAGAGCATCTTCCAGTTCTTCTTTAGCATCTTCAACCTTCTGCTTGATTCCTGGATCTACTTCATCTCCAGCTTCGTCCAGAGTTTTTTCCACAGAATGTACAAGAGCATCCGCTTCATTCCTGGTTTCTATTCTTTCAACTTTCTTTTCATCTTCTTCCGCATGTCTTTCTGCTTCTTTGACCATTTCTTCAATCTCTTCTTCAGAAAGACCATTGGTAGATTCAATAGTTATATCTTCTGATTTGCCTGTGCCCTTATCTTCGGCTGAAACCTGTACAATACCGTTTTCATCGATATCAAAACTTACCTCTATCTGAGGTGTGCCTCTAGGTGCAGGGGGAATACCAGTTAACTGAAATCTACCCAAAGTCTGGTTGTGTTTGGCCAGCTTTCTTTCACCCTGAAGCACATGCACATCTACAGTGGTCTGATTATCCTCAGCAGTAGTAAATACTTTGCTTTCAGAAGTAGGAATTGTAGTATTGCGCTCTATAAGCTTGGTAAATTTACCGCCTAAAGTTTCAATTCCCAGAGAAAGCGGAGTTACATCCAGCAATACCAGATCATCAACTTCTCCGGAAAGTACACCAGCCTGAATTGCTGCTCCTACAGCAACTACCTCATCAGGATTTATG
>CAYOFJ010000168.1:0-4971 GCA_964403065.1 uncultured Halanaerobiaceae bacterium
TTAAAACATGAAGCCCACCATTAACATAAAAACCATCAGTTATAAAGTATTCAATATTGAATTTGAAATTAGATATTGTCCCCTCTGGAAGGTTCGGTTCGTATAATTCTTCATCGGCTTCATGTTGATCCGGATAAAATGTAAATTCTGCTATTCCGGTAAAATTAAAATCACTGTTTATGTTAACCCTGGAAAAAGCACGAAAAATAGTAATAGGATCATCAAAATATTTTTGGTAGCGCCTGCCTATTAACACCCTGTTAGAACCCGGACCATACTTAAAATTAAAACCAGCCATGATATCATAAATATTTGTAAATATAAATAAGCCAGACCCTGTGTTGCCGAAAAATGTGAAATTCATTATATCTAAATATATAGGAGCCTCAACCCCACCTGAAGCATAAGAATAATAAAGTCCTTCACCATGGTCTGCAAATGAAAAATTTCTTTCTACTGTAATCTGTGCATTTACAGGCTGGGTCAACATCAATAATATAAACAAAATGATTAAAATTTTTTTCATTTTAACCCTCCAAAAGAGTTTAGGAAAGTCGAAATATAATGAATATATAGCCGCTAAATCCTTATTTTTTTCTTTACTGATATATTCATCATTGTATATATAAAATTTAGATTAAATTCAAATTTTAGAACACAGCATACATTATAAAATTAAACATCTATAATTATTTTCCTGCATCATGATAAAATGTTAGCCAGTATGTTATCTGTTATTTAAATATCTAATTCTCTACTGACTAAGAAAAAGAAAAGATTATCTTATTCTATTCTGCGCTCAATAAAATGTTTGTTGAATACATTTGAGCTCATATTAAGGTCTTTTAAATTATATGTGCTATTTCAACACCTTTTAAAGTCGAACTTCCAGAAATGACTTTACACATCCGACGATTTCATTAGATTCATTTCGGGAATAAACCGGCACACTGACCCAGGCATTTATGATTTTGTTTTGTTTGGAATCATCTATTGTAAATCCTTTGCGTTTTTTTGAAGGCTTCCATTTTAGCTCTAACCTTGTCTCCAAAACCATTTTAGCTCTGATTGGGTGTTGGTCTATCCAGGCTTTCATGAAGTCTGACATGATTGTGTTCATAGATAGAATCTGAAAGGATGCATCCTCATAGAACCTATCGACTATCTTTCTGATATCTCTGTTTTTGCCCTCTGTAAATCTTTAAATATACTACGCAGCACTTATTACCATCGTGCAGGAAATGATACTGAATCACAGCAAACTGACAAAAAGAGATCTCCTTATTCTGGTTGTTCAGCCCAGGATTTTGATGGCAATGAGGTTCCTGAAAAGAAAGTTATTGAGCTGGTTAAAAAATATTGCAGTGAATATCCTTACATAGGCTACAGAAAGGTTACCGCCTATTTAAGGTTTAAACACAGGCTAAAAGTAAATCATAAACATATATACAGGATTATGAAAGAGCTTGATCTTCTGCAGGAACAAAATTCTCCCAAACTTAAAGATTACAATCGCAATCAAAAACATGAGTTAACAGGCCCCAATCAGCTCATCGAGAGATTGTAGGCCATCATGAAAGCTTTAGGTGCCGAACTAAAGAAGCTTTAAAAGCTTTAGCAAAAGCAGTAGATGGTAAAGACATTTCAGATTTAGTTTTAAGGACTGATAACAGCATGCAGTTCCGCAGCAGAGAGTTTCAGAAATATATCCAGGAAAAAAGTATCGAACATGAAAGAATTGCTGTAAATACTCCCGCAGCGGAAAAAGAAGACAATATTACACTGCAGGAGCAGGAATAATTTTTATTCTTCAGCTACTATCTCCTGGTAATTCAGCAAGCTAAACTATATTTTATACTTTCAAATCTTAATTTAATTGGTAAACTCTAATGAATTAAATAAAGCATTAGCAATGTTCTCACTGTATTCTCCTTCTTCTGCAAAATATCTAATAGAGTGCTCGTGATTATTTTCGAACACATAATATATAAATGCTTGAAACATATTATTGTCGGTGACAGCAGCTATTTTTACTTTTAGCTCTTCTCAGACCACAATTAATTTGATAATATAAGCACATTATTAATTTTTTAACTATATGCACTCCTCAAAGTCTTCAATATCTTCCATGTCAAATATTTTGATAGCAATATCTTCAAGCTCATCTTCACTCTTTTCTTTTAGTTTCTTTATGTAATTTTCCGGAAAAGAATCGAATTTTTGGGCCAATTGACTCTCTATTACTTCGATAATCCCTGACTTTTTAGCTTCTTTATAATTCTTTTTATAAAATTCTAGAATCAACTGAACTTCACTCTCACTATAACCTGCTTCTTCTAAGTCAGACTCTATTGCTTTCAATAATTTTTTGAAATCCTCAATTCCAAAATGATCTTCATAATTAGCCACCCCAAAAATTCTTTTATAATCATTAAAATGTTCTTTTTTAGAAGCATATTTATCCTTAAAAGCCAGATAATGAATTAACAGTGAGACAAAAGAATCTGTTATTTCTTTTGTCCTGTCCAAGTCAAGAAAATCAAAGCTGGAAAAATAGTTATAGGTCGTTTTAAAAAGCTCAGATTTAAAATTTTTAAATTCATAAGGGGGCAGGCTGTCTTCATTAGTTTCCTCTATAATCTCATATATAAACTCAGAAGACTTATTTCTGTAGTTAATTTCCTCACGCTCTTCTGCAGCCTGCTTTTTTAAAGTTTCATAAGCTTTCTGCAATGTTTCTCGAGCATCTTTACCATCTTTATTTTCCCTGCATTCCTTAGCAAAAAATTCTTCATCTTTATAACCATAAATAATCTTCCTATATTTTAACATCCTGCAAAAAGGCTTGATGGCTAAATCATTTTCTTTTAAATACTCCATACCATTTTTAACAAAAGCCATAAACCAAAACCAAATCCTCTCCATTTCTTTCCGGCTTAGTTCCGGAAAAGGGTCGTGATATATCCTATAATCATCTTTATCTCTATCTCTGGCGATCTTATAGAACTCAATTTGCATTCCTCCTTTAACATCCCTTACCGACACAATGTAACGCGCCGCCAGCTCCTGACTGTTTCCAGGATAAACTTTTAGCAAAAATGGATACTTAAAAGAAGATTTGTATTTATCATAAACTTCGCTGGATTCACCAAAAAAATAAGAGAGCATAGCATATATTTCAGGTATACCTTCAATACCGTATTGTTCCAGGTATCTATCCATCTCTAAAGAAAACATATACATCGGCTCTATTGGTAAAGATTTCTTTCTTAATTGTACATAATCCTCATCCGTTAATTGTCGAAATGTATAATCACCTGCACTGGTGGATATATTATATTCTGGTATTTTTTCCAAAATATCTTTGATTTTTGCTTCATTCTCTTCTAACATATCCGATATTTCAGCTATTGTAAGTCCTTTATCTAAATGTAATTTCTTGACTAACTTCTGCTGTTCAATCATCTCCAGTTCTCCTCCCCTTTATCAAAAGTAAAAAAGTAATAATATTTTAACATGATTTATTGGTAAAGTTAATAACAAGGAATTATCTTTTGTCCAGCAAAATACCTACATTTCTATATTATTAGGAAATATATCGATTAAAAAATCCAGTGTTTCCATCATAAATCTTCGCACCATGGCGTATTTTCTGTCAGGAGCTTTAACTCTATACACAGAAATCATAAATATAATAACGTATTCTGATTCACATTCATCGATATTTTGCCAGACTTCTTCCTTGAATACCTCGTTTCCTTTATAAATCAAATTGGCCAGCAGTCCCTTTTTAGCTTCCAGGGTATTATAGCCCTTCTCTTCTAGCTCTTTTTTTAGTTCGATGAGACGCTCCCCATATTCCTCTTCTAATATCTTCCGGGGAGAACTGGATGGATGAAGCACTTTATCCAGCATATCCTGTTTGTCAAGATGTTCCTCATCTTTTGCTAAATATTCCGTAATTTCTTCCAGAGACATAATTCCGGAAGCATCAGTTTTATTATGTATTTCCTCTTCTTTAGAAGTTCCCCTCTTCTTATCGTTAGTTTCCGGGCTTTTGTCAGCAGTCTCTACTTTTTTCTGATCACAGGTTCTTTTACAGCTCTCAGTTTCTTCCCCATCACCCAAATCACTTAATTTTTTCATTACTTCCATTTCTTCCATCCCATTCACTATATCTTTTTGGGTCTGTAAAAACTCTTTCTTTAAAGTTTCATTTTCTGAGGGGAAATATTTATCAATAGCCTGAATCACTTTTTCTTTTTCCAGATTAATTTTAGCTTTGCGTCCGGGCATAATCCGGTCCCAGAGGTCATTGAAAAATTTGCCAAAATTATCTCCCTGCTTTAGGTCATTCTCTATCTCCTGCATCGTCAAAATAGAATCAAAATATTTCTCGGGCAAAAATATCCAGGTTCCCGCCAGCGACTGGACAACTTTTTCGGGATCAAATTGAGGTCCGTGCTTTTCCAGGCACAAAATTTTTATTAATGAATCAACATCTTTAGTAGCTGTCAGCCAGTCCATGTATAATTTTACTGCTTTATTTTCCTGGCTATCATTGAAATTTTCATTAACATAGTTTTTAAACCATTCTTCCATTGTTCTTTGACTAAAATGTTGCTTCAATGCAGTAAATACGCGGTATACCTCTCCTTTATAATTTATATAAGCTTTTTCTATTATGGCTTCAGCACTGTCATTTCCCTCCAGTTTATCGCTTTTATATGCAGCAAAGAGCCTCGATATTAAGCGTTTTTCCTCCACCAAAACAGGAAGCTTTATCTCACTGCAGAAATTTTCTCCATTCAGTTTTTCTTTGATAATATTTCTTAACAGTTTAACTGCTTTCTCTGCTTCTTTCCGGTTGAATTCTCCCGTTACCAGTGCTTTATTGCCCAGCTCATTTTCCACCAGAATAGCCAGAGCTAAAATGAATATGTGATAATCTTTCTGTCCGGTGATTCCCTG
>CAYOFJ010000169.1:0-4970 GCA_964403065.1 uncultured Halanaerobiaceae bacterium
AATGATAAAGTACATCATGTACCAAAACGTGATTTAGAAGAGATAATAATTAATTAAAACAAAATTATAAATATTAAAGCCTGGTCAAAATATAATATTCGGTAGTGTAATTACAGATATAATTAACTTATATTTCTTGGTTTTTGACCAGGCTTTTTAAAACTTAAAATTAATTTTTATATTAGGAGCAATCATCTTTAAAAGGTGATTTTATTGATAAATCTCGTATAGGGGTAACTGGAGAAGAAAAAGGAGACTTTGTTCTATTAATAGGAATTTGTTTAAAACCTGGTAGCTCTTCAGCATTGAGGGTATATAAATCATTTTTCTTATCTCTAATTATCAGAGTATTATCATCATCACATAATACTGCATCTTGAATTTTGTACTTTTTTGATAATAAAAACTTTCCTTTACCATAACGACTCTGTTTTTCCAAAGCATTAATTTTTAATCTACCCATTCTTCCCTTAGGTGTTAAAGCTACTAAATTTTTCTGAGAGTTTAAAGGAATTCCTGCCTGGAGAGAGTCGCCTTCTTCTAATTTAATTCCTCGATTCCCCATAGTATTGCGGCCAGATGCAGAAATTTCTTTAGCTGAAAAACGTATAACTCTTCCCTGTTTTGAAATCATAATTATATCTTCGTTTCTGTTTAGTTTAAAAACACTTTTCACACAATCATTTTTGGCCAGTTTTACAGCTTTGATTTTACTAACGGTTGTCCTATATTCTTTGCCTTTTGTTAATTTGATCCTGCCTCTTTCTGTGCAAATGGCAATATAATTGTTTCGGACATCTTTATTAAGGGGAATAGAAGCCAGTATTTTTTCTTTAGGAGCTGTTTCCAAATATTTGGCCAGAGGTTCACCTGTGGCGAGTCCATGGTGTTCTGAAATTTCATGAACCGGGAGATTATAACAATAGCCATTTTCTGTAAAGAAAACTAAATTATCTAAAGATTTTAATTTCATAACATTTGTTATATAATCATTTTTTGCGGCTCTTATATTTTTTTTGCTATCAGTCCTTTTTAATTTATTTTTAATTGATATACTGATTATAACAGTCTTATTTTTTATTAAATCTTGCTTTTCTATTTCAGCTTTTTCACCTTCTTTAATTATATTTGTTCTTCTTTCATCACCATATTTTTCTTTTATTCCGTTAAGTTCTTTAATAATCAAATTATCCAGTTTTTTATTGCTATCTAAAAGTTCTTGGAAACGTTTAATTTGGGACTCAGTTTTTTGCAATTTTTCCCTGATATTTTTTCTCTCCATTTTTACCAGTTTATGTAGTTGCATAGAAAGAATAGCATCGGCCTGTTTTTCGGTTATATCTAGTAATTTTTGCAGAGAAACTGAAGCTTCTTGTTTAGAACTTGAGTTTCTAATTAAATTAATAATTTGGTCTAATTGATCAAGAGCGATTTTCAGCCCCTGTAAAATTTCCAGTTCATCCTGTTCCTGTTTTAATTTATGTTTTATTCTATTTCTAACTACTTCTCGTCGGAATTCAATAAAATGAGTTAAGATTTCTTTCAGATTCATAACTTCAGGTTGATCATTAACTAAAGCAAGCATATTAATGCGCTGTCTTTTTTGCAAAGAAGTGAATTTGTATAGGCGGTTTTCGACAATTTCAGGTTCAACATCATACTTTAATTCCAGAACTATTCTCATACCTTCTTGATCAGATTCGTCTCTGACTGTAGTAATTTTACCAAGTCTATCTTTTTTTACTTCCTCTGTAATTTCCTCAACGAGTTTTGCTTTGCTTATTTGATAAGGAATTTCTGTTATGATTAATTTTTTATTGTTACCGCTTTTTTCTAACTGCAAACTCCCTCTATTAATCACAGAACCATTACCGGATTTATAAGCCTCTTGAATTTTATCTATACCTATGATTTTTCCTCCTGTGGGAAAATCAGGACCTGGTATATAATCCCTTAAGTCTTCATGTTCCATCTCTGGGTCTTTCATAAGGGCTTTAGTGCCGTCTATAACCTCTTTAAGATTGTGAGGGGGTATGTCAGTACTCATACCAACTGCAATGCCGCTGGAGCCATTTATAAGCAAATTAGGAAAAGCAGCAGGTAAAACGTCAGGTTCCTGTAGAGTACCATCAAAGTTTTTGGAAAAAATAACAGTATCATTACCTAAATCTTCCAGCATTTCTTCGGCCAATTCTGTTAAGCGAGCTTCAGTGTATCTCATTGCTGCAGCGTTATCCCCATCGATAGAACCGAAATTTCCGTGGCCATCGATTAACCGGTATCTTTGCGTGAAAGGTTGGGCCATTCGCACTAAAGTTTTATAAAGAGCATTGTCTCCGTGGGGATGAAATTTTCCAAGAACTTCGCCAACTAATCTTGCTGATTTTTTGTGAGGTTTGTCTGAAGTTAGTCCTAGTTGATGACAACCATATAAAATTCTTCTATGTACAGGCTTCAAACCATCTCTTACATCAGGAAGAGCTCTACTAACTATTACGCTCAATGAATAGTTAAGATAAGCATCTTTCATTTTTTCTTCTATAGAGATTGGGGTTATTTTTTCAGACATAAATTTTTAAACTCCTTTTATGTGGTTACTGTAAACTCAACAATAGTAATTATACTATAAACTGCAGTATTAATGCAAGATTGGTCAAACTCATGTATTTTTGATATAATATTTCAGAGGAATTATAATAAAAATATAAATAAACATTCCTTTATTATACAATATAAAATATAATTCAAGTTATAATTAGATAAGAAAGGTATGGTGAACTTTAATCTTATGAATGAAAAAATTCAAAATGAGTATTCTTCAGAGAATATAGAGGTTTTGGAAGGACTTTCAGCTGTCAGAAAAAGACCTGGTATGTACATAGGTAGTACAGGCACTAAAGGACTTCATCATCTAGTCTGGGAAGTTGTTGATAATAGTATTGATGAACATTTATCCGGTTATGGAGATAAAATTGAGGTAATTCTAAATGATGATGGTAGTGTAAGCGTGAAAGATTATGGTCGTGGTATACCTGTTGATGATTATAGAGATACTGGCAGACCAGCATTGGAAGTTATCATGACAAACCTCCATGCTGGTGGTAAGTTCGATGATAAAAGTTACACCTTTTCTGGAGGTCTTCATGGGGTGGGGGTTTCTGTAGTTAATGCTCTTTCTGAATGGCTAGAAATCGTGACTTGTTGGCAGGGAAACAAATATTATCAGAGATACGAAAAAGGGGAAGCTGTAACAGCAGTAGAAGAAAGAGGAAGTTGCGAAAGTTCTGGCACAGAAATTTCTTTTAAACCGGATGAAGAAATATTTACAACTATTGATTTTCGTTTTGAGACTCTAGCCAGTCGTTTGAAAGAATCAGCATATTTAAATAGTGATTTAAAGTTGATTTTACGGGATAATCGGAATGAGACAATCAAAGAAGAGGAGTTTTCAGCCTCAGGAGGGTTAAAGCAGTTTGTAAAATATTTAAATCAGCATCACGATGCTCTACATGAAAATATAGTTTATTTTGACAAGGAACTTTCTGATTGTAAAATAGAATTTGCTCTGCAATATAATAATTCTTATACTACCAGGATATATAGTTACGCTAATAATATTAAAACAGGTGAAGGTGGATATCATGTCACTGGTTTTAAAACTGCACTTACGCGGGCGGTAAATAAATTTGCTGAAAAAAATAACTTGCTTAATAAAAGTGATCCTTCTTTAAAAGGGGGAGATATTAGGGAAGGACTTACAGCGGTAATAAGTGTTAGACTTCCTGAACCACAGTTTGAAGGCCAGACTAAAAATAAACTTGGCAACAGTGGTATTAAAAGTCAAATTGAATCTGCTGTTTATGATTATTTATATGAACTGTTTTCTTATAATTCTGAAATTGCCAAAAAGATAGTTAATAAAGCACTAGCGGCTGTAAGAGCGAGAAAAGCTTCTAAAAAAGCCCGAGAATTAAACAAGAAAAAAGATGCTATAGGGAATAAGAATCTTCCGGTTAAACTAGCTGATTGTTCCAGTAAAAAACCGGAGAAGAGTGAATTATTTTTAGTGGAAGGAGATTCTGCGGGAGGATCTGCAAAACAGGGCAGGAATCGAGAATTTCAGGCAATTTTGCCCCTGAAAGGAAAAATTTTAAATGTTGAAAGAGCTCGTCTGGAAAAGATTTTAAGTAATGATGAGATAGTAGCAATAATTAAATCCTTAGGCACGGGAATAGGAGAAGAATTTGATCTTGAAAATTTACGATATCATAAGATAATAATTATGACTGATGCTGATGTAGACGGGGCTCATATTGAAACTCTTATTTTAACTTTATTTTACCGTTACATGAAGAAGATTTTAGAAAGAGGTCATGTATATCTGGCCAGACCTCCTCTTTATCAAATTAAACAGGCTGGAAATAAAAAATATCTTTATAATGATAAAGAACTCAAGAAATTTAGGAGTAATAATGGCGAAACAAAGTTTTCTCTGCAAAGGTATAAAGGACTTGGCGAAATGAATCCCAAACAATTGTGGAAAACAACCATGAATCCGGAAGAGAGGCGTTTAATGCAGGTGGAAATTGAAGATGCATTTGAAGCAGATAAACTCTTCACTCGGTTAATGGGAAATGATACCTCACTTCGTCGAAAATTTATATTAAATAATGCTGATAAAGTAGAAGAATTAGATGTATGATAAGTTGGAAGCATGAAAGCATTGTGTTATAATTTAATTGTGTGAATTTATATAAAACATAGAAAGGAGGAAATCAATTGCAAAAGTATCAATGTACTGTGTGTATGTATATTTATGACCCAGAAGAAGGTGACCCAGAAGGTGGTGGTGGGGTAGAAGTAGAGCCTGGCACTCCGTTTGAAGAAGTTCCCGAAGATTGGGTATGTCCAGAATGTGGTGTAGGTAAAGACCTCTTCGAACCATATTAATTAGCAGCAATTACTCTAGA
>CAYOFJ010000170.1:0-4965 GCA_964403065.1 uncultured Halanaerobiaceae bacterium
AGATGCGCTCGAGAAAGATAGGAAAAGCGAGCTCTGGCCGAAAACGGAGGTGATTGGAATCCGACCGAGGAAGCTGCCGGAGGTACTGACCGAGGAGGAGCAGGATCGGCTTCTGGACCAGCCCAATCCCCGCTGGGTGACAGGGGAGCGGAACCTGGCGCTCCTCAAGCTGATGCTGGAAAGGGGATTATTTAATTTAAAGAAACTTAACACTTCTGAGGAGGTAGCGGAGACAAATGTCTCAGCAAGGTTACATTTCACCCAGTTCTCTGATATAATAAAGTTAAGAAAAAGAAACGACTAATTAGTGTTAAACTAGGAAGCTGCAAAAATTTTGGTAAACTATGAGGATGGTGAAGAAATTGAAAAAGAAAACTGCTTTAATTTTGGTATTAGTGTTGATGTTAACTGTGTTTACCGCCTGTGATAGGATTGTAGAGAGATTTACTGGTCCAATCATAGAAAGTCAGCTGGAAGACCCTGAATCTGGTCCTCAACAGGAAATTGATAGGGCTATGGAAGTTTTGCTGGAAGAAGTGAGCGAGCTGCAGGCCCTAAATTATAACCCCGAAAATTATAATTGGAATTTAGAGGATTCAGAATTAAGTGCCAGCATTGGCAATCCTCCCGCTGATACTTCAGGGGAAGTTACTGCAGGAGATATTATACTGAAGTATGAGTTTACAATCGCCGGTGAGCCTCATGAGGAGCAGGAAGAGAGCGAGAACATCATGAAAAGTGACACCTTAATAATTGAGATTGACAGAATTGATTTTGATGCTGATGAAGAAGTGATTTTATCTATGAGCCCCGGTGAGATCAGCACAGAAGGTGAAGATACACCGGAACTATCCAATCTGGATTATCAATATGATCCATTTTGGATAGGGGCTGATGTTGAAAATATAGTGGATTGGGATCCTAAAGCTGCAGCAGTTGTGGATGAACAGGATTATCCAGTGAACTTAAATGTTGACAATAACACAATAGAAGTCGATACTGAACTATCTTTAACAGGTGATAATTTTGGGATTTTAGCAGTAGTTAACAGGGTAGTACTGCTGGAAAGAGAAAAAGATGAGACAGGTATAGCCGGTTATATCTTATATCTGCAGCCCGATTCTTAAATAAGGACTGCTCATTCATTCCAGCCCAACCCCTATTTCTGTAAACTAAAAATTATAGATAAATCCAGCGCTTAGTTTTACACCGCTTAAATTGGTGTGTTGATCGAAACCTATTTCTAGCAGCCGATAGCCGATATTGGCGCGAACAGCCAGATTATTGTCCAAATTATGCCGGAGACCGGTGCCCAGGGTGAGACCAAAACTGCCTCCCTCCAAATCTTCATCCACAAAGGCGTCGGCAGTGCTGGTTATCTCTCCCGACCCCAGATAATAACCAGGGCCCCCGGTGAGCAGTATATCCGGCAGCTCATACATCTGGCTGAATTCGGCCAGGTTTATCTGGCCCTTGAAATGCAGGCTAGCCAGCATTAGCTCGGCATTAATAGTTTCCGCTGAGTCTTCTACTATAGTGCGGTCAGAATCGGAAGCAAAGATGACGCCGCCCCTGGCAGTTATAAATATCCCGGGCTCCAGTTCTATATTTCCACCCAGAGTAAATCCACCGCCCGAGGTCATATCCAGCTGCAGATTTTCCTCGTCCGTTAATTCTATCTCTCTATTCAGCACGTCTTCGTCGGCAAAAGTGGTGAAATTTCCTCCGACATCTATTCCATATGTAAGGGCCTGGACTGAGCTGAAGGCAAACCAGCTAAACACACAAAATATGATGAGGCTGAGCAGCATGCTTCTTAAAAACACTGAGTTTATATTTTTTAGCATAATTAAAAACTCCTTCCGTTTGCTGCAGACATAAATTTTATTTCTGCTGACAAAAGCCCTGAATTTCTTCTTATCTAATATATTATCGATTTAAGGATTTTTTCCTGTTTTTCAAAAAGATGTATTATTAAATAGCTGAAATTTTAAGGTAAATGTGGTATACTAATTTAAACAGTAAGAAAATTAAGGAAAACATGAATTTTAAGCTATTGCAATTCTAATTTATCTCAATTCACTGTGGGGGGTTAACTATGTCCAACAAATTTTCTGATTCTATACGTTTTGCCGGCAAAATTTCTGCTGTAATTTTAATTCTCTCTGTTGCGGTTGTGGTGGTGGCAGGTTGTGATTTTGTAGACTCTTTGAGTCAATATGAGGTAAAAGTGGAAATAACCAATCTGACTGAGGAAGAAATGGACCAGCTTACCGTAAGCGCTGGTGATATGACCATAGACGAATTTACTTATGAAGATAATATTGTCAAAGCCGATATAGGTGATCTCAGGGGCAGCAATGAGATAAAGCCTGTATTAGCTGAAAATGATGAGCAGGATTTTTATCCGGAATCAGTCAGTGTGGATGTTGAGTATGATGGGGAAACTATAAACTTTAATGCCGTGCAGGAGGAAAATGTGATTCGCGATTTGCAGGATAATATTGATGATGCTTATCCTGGAGATATTTTAATTCTGGATAATCGTGATTTTGCAAGAGCGGAAATTTCTACTCCCGGATTAACCCTCAAATCTATATATGATATGGAAGACGCTGATGTTGACGAATATTCAAATGTGGCCGGCTTAGAAATTAAGGCTGATGATATAAAAATTGAAGAGCTAAATATACTGGAGGACAGCAATATTGAGATTAGTGATAGTAAAGATATTGAAATTAAAAATAGCAGGATTACCGGTAATAATAATCTGACAGGAATCATTGTGGAAAATAGTGAAGTAACCCTGGAAAATAATCTTATACAGTATAAGATTAATGGTATTGAGGCGGATAACAGTGAGCTTAATTTGAATAAGGAAACCATTCAAGAAAACAGCGGCACTGGTATTATATTGACAGAAAGCAGTGCCAATATTTTTGCTTCGCAGATTCGTGATAATGAATATGGCTTCGATCTGACTGAGGAAAGTAATTTATATCTGGAAGATAGTAATATAAACTCCCAGGAAAAGGGTATTTATGCCCGAGAATCCAGTTTGGAAGTGGTGGAAACTGTTTTTTCTCGCAATGATATAGCTATCGAGTTGGAAGATATCCGGGAATTTCAGCTACAGTTCAGTGAGATAAAAAATAGTGATGACAGGGGAATTGCATCAGCAGGTGGTCACTTAGATATTTCCGATACTGAATTTATAAATAATAATTATGCTCTGGATTTGGAGTCCCTAGAAGGCGTTGAGTTGAATGAAAATACGATAAATAATAATGATTACGGCATCAAATTAAATGATGTTAGCAGTGAGATTCAAATTTACGATAATGAGATTTCTTTTAATAAAAATTTTGGACTAAGTTTACAGGGGGTTTCCGGAGAATTATCAGGCAATGAAATTAAAGCTAATGATACAGAAGGCTTGATTCATAAGCAGGGAGGACAACTGCTGGTTAGAAATAATTATATCGAGGATAATGGGGAAGATGGCCTGCAGGTAGAGGAAGCTGCAGTGTTAGTGGAGTTGAATGAAATTTCTTATAATGATTCTGCTGGAGGCCAGTTTATCGGGGGAGAGGCAGTGGAAGAAAGCAGAGTCAATGAAAATAATATTATAGAAAATGAACCCGGTTTAAAAGCTGATATCGATTTAAATGGTGAAGATGTGGAATTAAATGCCGAGGAAAACTGGTGGGGCAGCACTGATACGGAAGAAATAGAAGCTATGATAAGTGGCCCCGTAAGATATGAGCCATTTGCAGATAATGAACTGGAGGTTGGCCATTAAAAGAGAGCTGATTGATTGTAAAGGAGGCCGCAGTCAATAATGGATATAGATATTATCAATAAATTGAAAAAGCTGGGTGTAAAAGAGGATGTAATTTCCGATGTAAAGCAGGAAAAGAATACTAGCCTTGTTAACACTATAGAGATTTTGCTTGAACACAGACTGGAAAAGGATATCTCCGAAGACCTATTGAAGTTTTTGCGAAAAAAAGATAGGGCTGACCTTTTACTGCTTGTCGATAGAATCGATAATGTGGAGGATGAAAACGATGTTAAAGATATTTTAGACTAAATAATATTTTCACTAATGATAGATTAGTCCTGATAGCTGTATTAAATTGTTTGATTGGTTGTAATATGTGAATGATAAGTTTATAATATTAATAGCTTAAAATAATATTAATGACCAGAAGTTTTAGACTATAATCCAGCACTTTGTCCAGGGCACCCTCGTTTAAAGACGGGTTCGCAAAGCTAAAAGCCTAAGGCATTTAAATAATTTTGATGCTAAGGTGGTTTGGCTGCCGAAGGAGTCGGTTTTGTTTTATTCCTGCCCTTCTTCGGGGCAGGTTTTTTGATTTTTATATTATTGATTTTCAATTTAAAATGGGGAGGTAGTATAGATGAATAAAGTTTTCACCAAAAAGCTTTTTCTGACTGTTGGCCTTATGCTGGTAATGACACTGGTTGTAGCCGGCTGTGATTTTGTCGATAGCACAGATGATTTGGATGATGATATTTCAGAAAGTGGAGAAGTAGAACTTTATTTAAGTGGTGAAGGAGAAGAAGTGGGTGCTTTGCACAATTTAAACAATGGTAATGAGAATTCTTTTCCGGACAAAGATCTGGATAATGTAGAGGAGATAAATGTGGTAATAGAATCTATACTTATCAATCATAAAGATGGTGAGGGATGGCAGCAGATGGATTTTGAAGGTCCGCAGATGGTAAATCTGCTGGATCCGGAGCTTTACTCTGAACCAGTGGCTGAAGGTGCGGCAGCTGCCGGGGAATATGATATGATAAGGTTGATGGCAGCAGCTGAATATGATGAAGAAGATGAAAATGAAGAAGGAAATATGGAAGACTCTGATATTGAGGCAGCTGAAATTTCTGATAAGTCACATGTTGTCTATGAGGCCGGGGAAGATGGAGAAAAGGAAG
>CAYOFJ010000171.1:0-4912 GCA_964403065.1 uncultured Halanaerobiaceae bacterium
TTATATAATTCATCTACATATTTCTTTTTTGTGCCAATAAAAAAGGTGGTATTCCCCTCTTTTAAAAATCCCCCACTGCTTTTCAACCTGGTGACTTGAAAGCGCGCTTCATTTAGCCCCGCTTCCAGATCATCGGCGTCTTTATCATGCACTACAGCTACTACAAGCCGCACATCATTATCGGCTTCATTCACGGCAACCTCTCCTTCACTATCTTTATTATTCTCTGCTGAATAGCTTCTTTTTCCTGGTCAGCATCTACAATAACAAAACGATCAAATTTACGTGCCAGCCGCAAATAACCAGCTCGTACTCTCTTATAAAAAGACAGTTCTTCTCTCTCCAGCCTATCACCCTCTTTATCAGGCGATAGTGAGCTGGCTCTTTTTAAACCTTTGGCCGGAGGGAGGTCTAAAAGAATTGTTAAATCAGGGTGGCAATCATCAACAGCCCAATAATTTATTTTCTGGACTAACTCCATATCCAATCTTCGCCCATATCCCTGATAGGCAAAATTTGAATCGTAATAACGATCGGATATAACAATTCTACCCGAATTCAAAGCCGGCTTAATAATTTCTTCCACATGCTGGGCTCTATCAGCCGCAAAAAGAAAAATTTCTGAGCGAGGAGACATTTTTCTTTGCTCGGGATCAAGAAGCAAACGACGAATTTTATCACCTATAACAGTTGCCCCAGGCTCATGAGTAGTCAGGGGATCATAGCTATTGCAGTTCCGTAAATTATCAGCAAGCAGCTGCATCTGAGTTGTTTTGCCTACACCTTCTATGCCTTCCAGAGTTATAAAAAATCCTGACATCTGCTGTCCTCCTGGGCGAGTCTGTAAAATTGACTTTTCATTTAAAGGTAAAAAGAGTATATCTGGATTTATCTTATCATATTCAGAGGGTGGTTTGCAATCACTGTGACTGATTTTGGCGGCGCAGATAACTGTTAACTTCCATAGCTGCTTTGGCACCAGAGGCAGAAGCAGTTACAACCTGCTGATAGTGATTATCCTGAACATCTCCGGCTGCATATACACCTGCTACATTTGTACGCTGAAATTCATCCGTTACAATATAGCCCCGATCATTGCAATCCAATTCATCACAAAAAAGATCACTATTGGGATTATATCCTATTGCTATAAACAAACCTTCAACTTCATCCAGGGCAAATTTTTCTCCGGTCTGAGTATTTTCCAGTTTTAAACCCTTTAAAGCTTTATCTCCCTTTAATTCAATTACATTAGAATTTAAAACCGGTTCGATTTTGTCATTTGCCTGTATCCGCTCAACAGCACTTTCACCGGCTCTATATTCATCCCGACGATGTATCAGATAAACTTTGCTAGCAAATTGCGTAAGATAATCAGCCTCTTCTAAAGCACTGTCTCCTCCACCTGCTACTGCCACTACTTCATCTTTATGCATAGCTCCATCACAGGTAGCACAATAAGAAACCCCATTGCCAGTCAATTTATCTTCTTTTTCCAGACCCAATTTCCTGGGACGAGCCCCGGTTGCTATTATCAAAGTTCGAGCCCGAAAAGTATTAAGATGAGTTTTGACTTTAAAAGGCTTATTTTCTATTTCCACATCTACAACTTCTTCAAACTTTAAATCTACCCCAAATTTTTCCGCCTGAGCCATCAATTTCTGAGATAAATCAGGCCCTTCAATACCTTCTGGAAATCCCGGAAAATTCTCTAATATATCAGTATTTATAACCTGTCCTCCGGGTCTGGGGCCATTGATAGTTACAGTTTCCAGATTAGCTCTACCGGTATAAATACTGGCAGTTAATCCTGCCGGTCCACCACCAATAATTACGACCTCATGAGTCTCTTCCCCCATTTATTGGTTCCCTCCTGTTTTTTGCTTTTTTATTAAAATTTTATTTTAATTTCTTCTCTCTCAAATTTAATTATTTTCAT
Source organism: uncultured Halanaerobiaceae bacterium (assembly GCA_964403065.1). GTDB lineage: Bacteria > Bacillota > Halanaerobiia > Halanaerobiales > Halarsenatibacteraceae > Halarsenatibacter. Next base: position 1,940 of record CAYOFJ010000171.1, read on the forward strand.
CCAGACTGTAGTTTGGTGCCTCTCTGGTTATATTAATATCATGAGGATGACTTTCCCTCAGGCCGGCCGCGGAAATACGAACAAATTCACTTTCGTCCTGCAGGGCATCAATATCAGAAGTACCGCAATACCCCATACCGGACCGAACACCTCCAACCAGCTGATAAATAGTGTCTGCCAGCGGGCCTTTGTACGGAACCCGGCCTTCAACACCTTCTGGCACCAATTTTTCATCCTCGGCTTCTTCCTGGAAATATCTATCTTTACTACCTTCTTTCATAGCTGAAACTGAACCCATCCCCCGATAAACTTTATAACTTCTGCCTTTATAAATTTCTTTCTCTCCTGGACTTTCTTCAGTGCCTGCCAGTAGACTTCCAATCATGACGGCATTGCCCCCGGCAGCCAGAGCCTTAACAATATCACCCGAATATTTTATGCCACCATCAGCTATAATTGTCCTATCATATTTTTCGGCCACTCGAGCCGCAGAAAATATAGCTGTAATTTGCGGCACACCAATACCCGCAACTACCCTGGTAGTGCAAATTGATCCCGGTCCTACCCCCACTTTCACAACATCAGCACCGGCGGAAAATAAAGCTTCAGCGCCGGCCTCGGTAGCTATGTTGCCGGCTATTATGGGAATATTTTCAAATTTGCTCACCAGTAATTTGACCATATCAATAACATCTTCTGAATGTCCATGAGCAGTATCAATCACCAGTGCATCAACTTCAGCCTCAACCAATTTTTCGGCCCGCTCCAAACCCGCTTTGCCAACTCCAATGGCAGCCGCTACCATCAATCTGCCTTTTTCATCTTTGCTGGCATCAGGATGTTTTTTTACTTTCTCTATATCTTTTATGGTTATCAAACCTTTTAGAACTCCCGCCCGATCAACCAGGGGGAGTTTTTCAATTTTATGCTCCTGCAGAACCGATTTTGCCTCTTCTAAAGTGGTGCCTTCGGGAGCGGTGACCAGTCCTTCTTCAGTCATAACATCTTTTATAGGTCGGTCATAATTTTCCTCGAAACGCAAATCTCTATTGGTTATAATGCCCACCAATTCCATATCCTCATTGACTATAGGCACCCCTGAAATGCGAAATCTAGCCATTAACTGTTCAGCATCTTCTATTTTATCTTCAGGCGACAGATGAAAAGGATCTACGATAACTCCACTTTCCGACCTTTTAACTCTATCAACTTCATCAGCCTGCTCCTGAGGAGTATTGTTTTTATGCAAAACTCCTAGCCCGCCCTCTCTGGCCATAGCTATAGCAAGATTTGAATCAGTAACAGTATCCATAGCTGCACTTAAAATAGGAACTTTTAATTCAATATTCTCAGTGAGCTGAGTAGTAGTATCTGCATCTCTAGGCTTCACACTGGTGCGAGCAGGCTTTAACAGCACATCATCAAAGGTTAAAGCAGTTTTGCCAAACTTATCTGCAAATTTCATCGCATTACTCCTTCCTAACTTATTTAAGTTAGTGTAACAGAGATTTCAGCAGGTGTCAATAAAAAGTTTACAAATTTTTCAGACAGCTGTTTGCAAAAAGATTGAATTTCAGGTATATTGTAGTTATGTGTAATGTATGCTGGCGATTAAATTGTTTCTTCTCCAGAACAAATTAGTCAAATTTTGTTTGAGTTCATTATTTCTGTGCCTTTTGCAAAATAGAATGCTCCATAAAATATTAAAAACTTCAATCTCAGGAGGGATAACATGTCCGCTAAAGTCTATTATGCCAGCACCAGAGCAAACAAAGAAGGAGAAAGTATGCTGGAAAAATTATACGATTTATTTTATCAAGCCGGCTTTGACGAACTCATAGAAAAAGATGATCTCATTGGTATCAAACAGCATTTCGGAGAGGCCGGTAATACCGCTTTTATAAGGCCTATATATGCCCGTAAATTGGTAGAAGCAATTCGAGAAGCAGACGGCAATCCTTTTTTGACAGATGCCAATACCCTTTACGAAAGAGAAAGAGCTAATAGTGTCGACCATTTAAATACAGCTTATGCTAATGGATTTAGTCCCGCAACAGTGCAAGCACCTGTAATTATTGCTGATGGTATGACCGGCAGAGCTTATGAGAAAATTAAAATTGATCTGGATACTTTTGACGAAGTTAAAATAGGCACAGAAATCTGTCATGCAAATGGCATGGTCAGTCTTGCTCATTTTAAAGGCCATGATCTAACTGCTTTTGGAGGTACAATTAAAAACATAGGTATGGGGCTGGGCAGCCGCAGCGGCAAACAAATGATGCATTCAACAGTCAAACCCTCAATAAATGAAGAAAACTGCACTAAATGTTTGGAATGTGTTAAGTTTTGCCCCGAAGACTGTATAGTTATTAATAAAGATGAGAGTTATATTATAGAAGAAAAGTGTATAGGTTGCGGTGAATGTGTAATATCCTGTAATTACGATGCAATCAACATTATCTGGGAAGCAAGCAGTTCCGGAGTACAGGAGCGAATGGTGGAATTTACCTATGGTGTATTAAAAGCTTTAGATGAAAAAGCCGGATTTATCAATTTTGTAACCGACGTCACCCCGGATTGTGATTGTCCTTCCTGGAGTGATCAACCCATAATCCCGGACCAGGGAATAATAGCCGGTAAAGACCCCGTAGCAGTTGAACAGGCCTCTCTGGATTTAGTTACGGAAGCAGAAGTTCTGCCCAATTCTGAGCTGGGAGATAAAGCGGGCGAAGCTGCAGGTAAAAATAAATTTAAATTGCTCTATCCTAAAAGTGATGGCGGTATACGACAACTAAAATACGCCGAAGAAATTGGACTGGGAACCAGAGACTATGATCTTGTGGAAATTTAGACCTTCACCCGATCAGCGGTTCAATTTTATTTGATTTTACTTTGTTCCCAGACTATAAGGCACTATTTATATAAAATTTTCCCGGCACAGGTTTTTTCGGCCAAAAAATTTGTGGAGAAGAA
>CAYOFJ010000172.1:0-4904 GCA_964403065.1 uncultured Halanaerobiaceae bacterium
AGCTCCCGGGAAACCATATCAGGTCCCTGAGGTCCAAACAGACAGGTTATCCTGCCGTTTTCCTGATTGTGCCATTTTTCTATGAGGTCAATATTTTTTTCTAATTTTTTATTGCCCAGTGATTTATCCAGAGGATAAAGTATTTCATCTTCACTTCTCTCAATATTCTCGGGAAGCTCATTGATAGTTTCTGCAATTCTAGCTCGTGTTCCTATTCTGGCATGATTTTTCACCAGCTCATCCATGTGAGAGTTATAATCACAGAAGGTTGTGGTTCCTGCTTTAACTGCTTCTATGATATTTACCATAGACCCGGCCTTTTTATCTTCTAATTTCAATTCCCGGACAAAGGGCCATAGTCCTGCCTCCATCCAGTTATCAATATCCTGGGAAAGCCCTCTTAATATTCCCAACCCGGAGTGTATATGGCTGTCGATTAAACCGGGCATAACAACTTTTTCTTCTGCCTTTATGTAACGGTGGGCACTATAATCATTTATTATCTGACTGCTGGAGCCAACTACTTCAATCTTATTATCTTTTATTCCCAGGGCTCCATCTTCCACAGCTCCCACACCTTTTCCTGTCATTGTTAACAGAGTGGTATCGTGAATTAAAATATCAAGCATTTTGCAGCCTCACTTTCTGAGTGAAAATTTTTTATAAATTTTCCTGTCAATTGAGTTGAGTTTATGAACGGCATAAATTGCTTTTTTATATGCTTTTTTGCAGTGATTTAAATTTCCCCTCAAAATATATTTGCATACAGGTTTAGCAAGTTCCTTCAATTTTGTCAGAAATCCGGGCTAAAGAGTTAAAAAGTATTACAGGAAAATTTTAATTTATAGGGAAGTATATATTAACAGTGATTAAATCAATTGTCTGGCTTAAATTGATTGTTTCTTCCAGGAATGGTGACCCTGGCTCTGAGAAAATTTCCTGTGAACAGTTTACTTATAGTTTTTCAATTATAAAAATTATTCGTGTTTTGAGTTAAGCATGGGGGGCTCTAAGAGCAAAGATGGACGTTTTTTCCCGGGAAGATGAGATTGATCAGGAAATAGAATTCACAATTATGCATACCAATGATGAACATTCTTCCTTGCTGTGGCATAGGCCCACCGAGCAGTCCTATAATGCTGAAGCCGGGGAAAAAATTGGAGGTATTGCCCGGCTGGCTTCACTAATAGAAGAAAAAAGGGCCAAGCGCAGTAATAAAGACACTATTCTGGTGTCCGGAGGCGATTTTTTGTCGGGGGACCCTTTTTCCTGGCTGTCTTTTGCGGGAGAGGCCCCGGAATTAGAATTGATGCAGGAAATTGGCTATGACATTGTTACCCTGGGTAATCATGACCTTGATTATGGGCCTACACATCTGGCAGATTATCTGCAAAATGCCGGTTATCCGCAGGCCCGGGAGAAAATGGAAATTATAGCCTCCAATACTAAAATACCTGAGGGCCATGAACTCCATAATAAGGGTATAAATGATTACGCCCTAAAAGAAATTTCTTCCGGTATTAAAATTGGTTTTTTTGGTATTTTAGGGGATCAGGCGCTGGATTTAATAAAGAACAGGGAGAACGTAAATTTTGAGCACCCTCTGGTGGCCGCAGAAATTTCTGTACGTGAGCTGCGCAGCCGGGGAGCAGATATTATTGTAGCCCTCTCCCATTCGGGATTAAAAGAAGATTTAGAAATGGTTAAAAATGTGGGAGAGATAGATGTTGTAATTGGTGCCCACTGTCATTCAGTAGTTTCCTCACCTGTAGTGACTGAAGATACTATAATTACTCAGACGGGTTCACGCATGGAAAATTTGGGTGTGCTGGATTTAAAATATAATCCCCGGGAACAGGAAGTAGAGTTGCAGGACAAAAACAAACCCACTCTATACAAAGTTGATGAAAATATTGAACCTGCCGGTGATATTGCAAAGAAGGTTTCTGAGTTTCAGGACAAATTGGATGATTATATTTCTGAAGTTTACCATCAAAAACTGGATCTCCTCCAGCCAGCTTTTGAAACTGATTTTGCTGTTCCCCATCTGCCTAAATTTTCTGAAACCCCTTATGGAAATTTCATTACTGACGCTATGCGCTTTGCTGCCCGGGAAAGATTGGAAGAAAACATAGATTTTGCTTTTCAGGCCAACGGAATAATCAGACAGGGGCTATATCCTGACAGTGACGGGGGAAATGTGGGAAATATTAGCTATTATCAACTGGCGGCCACCGGCAGTATGGGCAGTGGCTGGGATGATAGACCCGGTTATCCTCTGGTCAGCGGTTTTTTGACCGGCAGGGAAATCTGGCGGGTTCTGGAGCTTTCTATTCTTTTGAGTGAATATATGGGTGATCCTTTTTTCCTGCAGTTTTCTGGTTTGAAATTTAACTATGACAATAGAAAGGCGATTTTATTTAAAATTCCGGTTTTGAATAAACCACTTCCTACCGGTAGAGCAGTCAAATCTGTTGACAGATACACAGGGAAAGAGGTCCAGGATATTGATGTTAATGAAGATAATTATGAACCGGTGCCCAAATCTGATGAAAAATTGTACAGGATTGTAACAGACTTTTATCTGGCCCGTTTTATCCCGATGGTTGGTGAGAAAATTCCTTTTTTGAATGTTAGTTTGAAAGATAAAGAAGGCAATTCTTATGAAAATTTGAAAAATGCGGTGATATCAAATCCGGCCGGAGAAGAAATGAAGGTCTGGGAGGCCATTTTTGATTATGCTCAATCTCAGGAGGAAGAGCTTGATGAGGCTTATAGTGATATCAATGAAAGAATAAATAATCAACAGAGTTTTTCTCTGCTGGCCAGGCCCATATTTAGTTTTTGCTCTATAGTTTTGTTAATTACAGTGGCGGTGGTGCTGACAATATATCTGTTTTAATATTTTCCCGGAAAGGAAGGGATGTAAATGGATATTTATACCGGTACAGGAGATGCAGGAAAAACCAGTTTATTTGATAATACCAGAGTGGCTAAGGATTCAAAAAGAGTTGAAAGTTATGGTACAGTTGATGAATTGAATTCAGTACTGGGATTTGCCCGCAATAGTATTGAGAATGAGAAGATAAAAGAAATCATATTTTCAGTTCAGCGTGATCTTTTTGATCTGGCCGGTGAGCTGGCTACTGTCGATGAAGAGGATTTTCCCGAAAAAATCAGCGATGAGGATGTTGACGAGCTGGAGGCTAAAATTGACCGGTTTCTTGACAGTATGGATGAAAAGGAAAAAAGTAGATTTATTGTTCCCGGCAGCAGTGAAAGCAGTTCACGCCTGCATATGGCCCGCACGGTCTGCAGGCGAGCGGAAAGAAGGATCATTTCTTTAACCAGGGAAGCAGAAATTCGCCCTGTTATTTTACAGTATATTAATAGACTGTCTGATTTAATTTATACTCTGGCCCGTTATCTGGAATCAAAACTGGATTATGTAGAGTTTGCTGACCGGCAGGATTAGTTCAGCTAGAAGGATTTTTATCTCCAGTCAAGAAGTGTAGTATCAGACTTAAATTTAAAGATTTAGATTTAATTATGAACAAACTAAAGGAGGGGTTGTAAGTCGTGGATACTATTTCTATCATCAAAAATCGCAGAAGTATTAGAAAGTACAAAGAACAACCGGTAGAAAAGGACAAGATAAAGGAACTGCTTAATATGGCCATGAGGGCGCCCTCAGGTAAAAACAGACAGCCCTGGGAGTTTGTTGTTTTACAGAATGGCCCCAAACAGGAACTGATTGATATTTTACATAACAAGGCCAGAAAATTAAAGAAAGAAGGAGAAGATGTAGGCAGCTGTCTTTCCAGTGTTAGAACAATGAGGCAGGCACCGGTGCTTATATTGTTTTATAATCCTTTTTCAGATCTTGAGCGCACAGAACTGGATGAGTATGAATGGTCAGTAGATACTCAATCCATAGGGGCAGCAATAGAAAATCTGCTGCTGGCAGCTACAGAGATGGGACTGGGTAGTTTATGGATCTGTGATATTTTCCTGGCCGAAAAAGAGATTTCTAACTGGCTGGATAGAGAGGATGAACTGGTGGCAGGTGTAGCTTTAGGACATTCTGCGGAAGATCCTTCTGCTTCTCCCCGCAAAGATCTGGAGGATAATGTTACCTGGATGGGGGAAGACAAACTCGAAGATGAACTTTAAAATTGGGAGGCAATTATGGCTGTAGATAGTGGACCGAGAAGAATATTGATGGGGATATCTTTGCTAATTTTAGTTTTGCTGGGATTTGCTGTGGCCCAAAATTATGAAAGCGAACCAGTTTATTATATAACTGTATCTGAAGCCCTGCAGAGAGAAGAGGCTTCGGAGGATATAACCAGGGTCGCCGGTTTTGTAAATGCTGAGAGTATCACCTGGATCTCGGCCGAAGAACGACTGGAGTTTGAAATTTTTGATCCTGGGCGAGAAAATTCTCTTCCCGTAATATATTCCGGAGATAAACCGGAAAATATTGATCAGCAGGAAGAGGTTGTTGTGGAAGGTTATATTCAGAATGGTACTTTTCAGGCGCAGAGAATTCTTTTCCAGTGTCCTTCCGAATATAGAGAAGAATTGGATGAGCAGTGAGAATGAGTGAAATGAGTGATAAAGATGCTCGTTCTTAAGAAAGTAAATTATTATGTGGGAGAAAGAGCCATTATTAAAAATTTTGACCTGCAGATTGAACCGGGAAATACGATCGTTCTTCTCGGTTCCAATGGTGCCGGCAAGACCACTCTGTTAAAACTGGCTGCCGGGCTGAAAAATCCTGACAGCGGTGAAGTCCTCTGGCAAGATAGCCCCCTGGTGAAAAATAGGCCCCGGATTGGATTTCTGGGGCATGATTTATATCTTTATGAAGATCTCACTTTAAGGCAGAACCTTAAATTTTT
>CAYOFJ010000173.1:0-4904 GCA_964403065.1 uncultured Halanaerobiaceae bacterium
TAAAAATTTTCGTTGTTTTGTTTTTTTTTATTTTTTAATTAATTTTTTTCTGGTTTTTTTGTTGTATATATCCTTCTGAAATTAGTTCCTCTTCAATTTCGTCTAGCTCGGTTAAAGCTTCAGCCTGTTCCAATTCGTGCTCAACTTGAGAGAGATATTTTTCTTCATGTCTAAAGCGGGCTAGTTCTTTTACAAGATGGTCACGGCTCTTTTTTAATTTGTTGTATTTGTTGAATAATTTATCTACATTTTCTGCCGGGGTGATATCACTGTCCAGGGGAATAGTTATTTCTGGTTGATCTTCTTTATAATAATCTATAACTTCTATCTCTTCCTGGCCTTCATTTACACGATGAAGATTAGCTTTTAATAATTCCCCCCTGCGTTTATATTTATCTGCTTCCTGACTTTGTTTAATTTTGCCTCTAATAATTTTTTGTTGTTCTTCATTTTTTTCATGATATTTATTGATAATATCTTTTAATCTTTTTCTTTTTCTCTCTCTGTCTTTTTTGACAATATGATTTTCATAAAAATAATCAAACATTTTGTGTGTACTTTCAAAATGTTTGTGCTGTAAATCTTTTTTATAATAAAGAGGATAAGCTGATTGATATTTTATATCTCCATTTTCATTTACACCTAAAGTTGGTTGGTAATCTTCATTTTTAATGCGTTTAAGATATGAGAAAAGTGATTTTTTTAAACTTTCTTTTTCACCTTTGGTTAAGTCATTATAATTTTTTTCCAGGTTTATATCTGCCTGGAAGACAATTTCTTTAGATATTTCAGGACCAAAACCTTGGACATTGTTTAAAATTGCTCTATAGGTAAGTTCACTAAAATTATTACTAAGTAATTTTCCCCACTTTTTTGTGGTTAATTCATAAGGATTAGTTTTATCCTGGGGTGGGGGAGGTTCGTATTTTACGTTCGGCACTAAAGTTCTATTTGCATCTTTTTCAGGGGGGATTCGTTTCATAGCATCCAAAACAATATTTTCTTCATTTACTAAAATTACATTGCTGTACTTACCCATAATTTCAGCAATAAGACTATAAATTTGATTATTATTTTGGACTTTTATTATAAGCATTCTTTCCATGCCAGGCTGTTTTATTTTTTTTATTTTACCATTATATAAATGTTTTCTCAGTACCATAGCAAATACTGGAGGTTCCTGAGGATTGGAGAATTTAACATCTGTTAAATGAATTCTAGATTGACGAGGATCTATAGCAGATAATAAGACTGGATTTTCTTTTTGATAACGGAGACGTAAAGTCAAAAAATCACTTCTGGGTTGATACGCCTTATCAACTTTCGCTCCTATGATACTATTTTCCAGATCATAACGGCAACAAGAAAGGGTAACACCATCTATGGCCAAATTTATCACTCCTGTAGATTATTTTATAGCTTGATTTAATTATGCATCTTTAATTCTATCATTTAAATTTACTGCTGACAAACATTAATTTAGGAGGGCTTATTTTTTGAAACCTAAAATTTTAATTACTCCGTCCTGGGAAAAAGATTGTTATAGATTAAAATCTTCTTATTGTGAGATTGTTTCTTTGCTAGGAGGAATTCCTCTCATTCTGCCATATAGAGTTAAAGAAGATGTTAATGAAGTAATTAGCATAGCAGATGGCATTATATTAACTGGCGGAAATGATCCTGACCCTCTTTTATTTGGTGAAGAGCCTGTGCCGGAGCTTGGTAAAATTGAACCTTTAAGAGATAAATTAGAAGTAAGTTTAGTAGAAAAAGCAGTTCAAAAAAATATTCCCCTGCTTGGCATATGTAAGGGGTTTCAAATACTAAATTTAGCATTAGGAGGTAATATAATTCAGGATATTAATAGGGAAGTCAATGAAAATATTAAACATATGCAGGAAGCTCCAAAATATCATCCCACTCATTCAATTTATACTAAAAATAATAAAATAGCTAATGAAATATTTTCCGGCTCAAAACAATTAAAAGTCAACTCTTTTCATCATCAGGGTATAAGAGAAGTGACCGATCCCCTAAAAGCATTAGCTGAATCTCCTGATGGTTTAATAGAAATGGCTTCAGATGAAGAAGGAAATTTATTGGGAGTTCAGTGGCACCCAGAAAAATTAAATGATTTTACAGCTGGCAAAAATATTTTTGAATATTTTATTGAGCATATTCTTAGAAAAAGATAATATTAATCTAACGAAGCTAATTCTGTTTAATGCTGCTTTAGGAAGACTCTTGCTAATTGACTTTGCCTATGTTATCATTGTCTATAATGAAGTTTGTGATGATGTGAAAGACTGGATATTTGGGTGCATACTTTATTGTTTTAATAATTGTATATTATTTGGCTGAAAATTTGTTATTATTTTCGGGGGGATTATGATGTCGGATGTTCAGCTAATAAATATAGGTTTTGGTAATATAGTAGCAGGAAACAGGGTTATAGCTGTGGTTAGCCCGGAATCTGCTCCCATCAAGAGAATTATACAGGAAGCTAGAGAGAGAGGGATGTTAATTGATGCTACTTATGGAAGACGTACCAGAGCGGTAATTATAACTGATAGTGATCATGTTGTTTTATCTGCTATACAGCCAGAGACAGTTTCACAAAGGCTTGAAAACAAAAGTAAGGATGAATAATTTGTTTTGGGAGTGAGATGTTGTGAAGAAGGGTATATTATTTGTTTTTTCTGGTCCATCTGGTGTGGGTAAAGGTACAGTACTGGACCGGTTGTTTGAAAAATATGATGGTGTAGAATATTCAATTTCCATGACTACTCGCTCACCTCGTGAACATGAGACTGATGGAGAAGATTATTATTTTGTTAGCAAAGAAAAATTTGAGGAAATTAAAGAAGAGAATGGTTTTATAGAATGGGCTTGTGTTCACGGTAATTATTATGGAACTCCCAAAAAATTTGTCATAAAGGCTTTAGAAGAAGGCAGAGATATAGTTTTGGAAATTGATATACAGGGAGCAAAACAGGTAAGAGAAACTTTTCCCGATTCAGTTTTCATTTTCCTTGAACCACCTTCCTTTTCAGCTTTGGAAGAAAGACTGGCTAATAGAGATTCAGAAACTAATGAGACTAAAAAAATACGTTTGGAAAATGCTCGGGAAGAAATTGAAGAGGCTTCTATGTATGATTATAGAGTAGTTAATGATGATATAGACAGAGCCGTGGAAGAACTGATACAAATTTTTGAAAAAGAAAAAAACAGGAGGCATTAATATATGATTGATGAACCTTCTCTTAAAGAACTAACAGAAAATACAAGTAATTTATTTACGTTGGTTATAATGGCTTCTAAAAGAGCCCGCAACCTTAATAATGGAGGAGAAAAACTTTTGGAAGAATATAATGGAAATAAAGTTGTTTCTAAAAGTTTAGAGGAGATTGCTGAAGGTAAATTAGAAATTGAAGATGAATCACCTGATAATAGTTAATTTTTAGTTTTTTCATAAAGGTAAAATCTAAATTATTATAATTAAATATCTTAAAAGAAGATTGATATTTTTTCACCTTTTTAAGATATTGACAATAATATAGGTGATTTTACTATTTTTTCTGCAACAGCTGGAAAGAGCTGAAATATTTTATCATTGAAATATATTATAAAAATAATTGGCTATAAATATTGAGCCCGGTTTTTATTTTTTAGGGAGTGATCGCAATTGAAACCTAAAATTTTGTTGGGCATTACCGGGGGAATTGCTGCTTATAAATCTGCACAAATAGCCAGCAAATTAACCCAATGTAACTATGAAGTTTTTTCTGTCATGACTGAGGCAGCAAAAGAATTCATTACTCCACTTACTTTTAGAACTTTGACTCAAAATGTGGTAGAACATGACATGTTTTCCCCTCCCCAAAGACACAATGTTAAACATATTTCACTTGCTGATAGAGCTGATTTGATTGTAGTAGCGCCTGCCACTGCTAACTTTTTAGCAAGGATTGCTCAAGGAAAAGGTAATGATCTTTTGAGTACAGTTTTACTGGCATCTAATGCTCCAGTAATTCTGGCTCCTGCTATGAATGAAAATATGTACGAAAAAGAAGCGGTTCAGGAGAATATTAATACTCTACAAAAAAGAGGTTATAAAATTATTTCTCCTGAAAGTGGCTATTTAGCCTGTGGTGTTACTGGCAAAGGAAGAATGGTAGAGCCCAAACAATTAATTGAGTTTATTAAAAAGGAATTAACTCCTGAAGATTTAAAAGGGACAAAATACCTGGTAACAGCAGGACCAACCCGTGAACCAGTAGACCAGGTTAGATATTTTTCTAATTATTCAAGTGGTAGAATGGGTTATGCTATAGCTGAACAAATTATTTACCGTGGTGGTGAAGTTAAACTTATATCAGGACCTACTGATTTAAATCCTCCCAATGGTTGTGAAACAATAATGGTGGATAGTGCTGAGGAAATGTTCAATGAAACAGATAAAATATTTTCCTGGAGTGATGTGGCTATTTTAGCGGCTGCGGTTGCTGATTTTAAACCTAAAAATTTTGTTGCAGGCAAGGCAAAGAAAGAAAATAAAGATAATTTTGAATTAGTTTTAGATTCCAATAAAGATATTATGAAATCTTTAATTGCCAAAAAGACATCTGATCAGATAATTGCAGGTTTTGCTGCTGAATCAGAAAATTTACTAAAAAATGCCCGGGAAAAATTTGAGCGGAAAAATCCCGATTTAATTATGGCTAATGATATATCTCTTTCTGATTGTGGTTTTATATCTGAAATGAATGCTGGATATATAATAAAAGAGAATGAGGAAATGGAAATTTCATTGCGCAGTAAAACGGAACTTGCAAATATAATTCTTGATGAAATCAAAAGTTTATCTGGGAGGAAATGACATGGATCCTGTTGCTTTTACACTT
>CAYOFJ010000174.1:0-4895 GCA_964403065.1 uncultured Halanaerobiaceae bacterium
TCCATCATTTCCACGAATTCTTCTGCCAGGTGCGGATCAAACTGACTGCCGGCACAATCTTCTATTTCCTGCAGAGCCTCTTCTTTGCTCATCGGCTCTTTATATGGTCGACCATTTGTCATAACATCATAGGCGTCAATTATGGAGATGATACGGGCCAAAAACGGAATTTCTTCCTCCTCTAAACCCCGGGGATATCCGCCACCATCCCAGCGTTCATGATGAGACAGAATTTCCTCTGCCACCACTGCAAACTCCTCTGAAGCCGAGGCTATTTTATAACCTTTTTCCGGATGCTCCTGCATCATCTGCCATTCCTCGTCTGTAAGATCACCGGGTTTGGTCAACACCTTTTCGGGAATGATAGTTTTGCCTATGTCATGCAGGGTTGCCACCAGTGATAATTTATTAAGTTTTGAATTAGTAACCCCCACTTTTTCGCCTAGTTGATGAGCTAAATGTGACATCCTCATGGCATGTTCTTTGGTTTCATCACTTTTTGCTGCCAGTGTGTTCAATAAACTTTTTACAATGCGGTTTTTGCTGCTTTTATCATCAACAAGCTTATTCTGGAGCATATTCTCATCGGCCTGCTTTAAAATATCATTTATATTCTCCTCAGGATCCGTTTTGGTAGCAGTGCCCATTCCTATTGATACGGGAAACTCTTCCTCACCTTTTTTCTGACTTTTCTTTTCAATTCTATCATATATGTCATGTGCTATTTCATTATCTGTTTGCGGCAGCAGTATAACAAATTCGTCGCCTCCATATCTGGCCAGAATATCTTCATCCCTGACCACACTCTCCAGTATTTCGGCAGCTTTTTTCAGCACCCGGTCACCTTCCTCATGACCATAGGTATTATTTATGATCTTTAACCCGTTAATATCTACCATTATGGTACTAATCGGCAGCTGTCTTTCCGTATCCAGTCTTTCCATTTCCTGGGCCAAAAAAGTACGGTTATAAAGACCTGTGAGTTCATCGTGAAAGGTTTTGTATTTTAACTGCCTTTCTTTTTCTTTCCTTTCTGTAATATCTCTCATAATTCCTCTTACTTTCACAGGGTTACCTTTATCATCATATACCATGTATTGTTCATCATAAATCCATCTCACACTGCCATCCTTTAAATTTATGCGAAACTCCCTCTCTGTATAACCCTGCTCCTTCAGCTCCTTCAGTGCTTTACTGTGAATATGCTTATCCTCGTGATGAGTTATTCTAGTCATAAAACCTTTCTTCTTAAATTTTTCCTTCGAATAGCCTATAAGGTTTTCTACAGGTTTGCTGATAAAATCCACCTTTAAATCTGGCCAGGACATAGACCACACAATATCGCCTATATTATTGAAGATATCATCAATTCTTTCTTTATATTCCTGCAGTTCTTTTACCTTAGCTTTTCTTTCCGAAATATCCTGAACAAAAGCAAATTCATATTCTTTCTCCTGGTATTTCAAATATCTGCTTGTAACCTGTACAGGAAAGGTTTTTCCATTTTTAGTTTTATGTCGGGTTTCAATCACATTTGTTTTATTCTTTTTTATTTCACTCCAGCGTTTTTTTCTTTCCTCAGGACTATAATTAGAATCAACATCAGAAACCCTTTTACCTATCAACTCATCCCGGGTATAATTTAACATCTCACATACTTTGTCATTAACATATTCGAACTTTCCTCCGGGAGTTATCTGGAAAATGCCTATAGCAGCATTATCGACAGAAAATTGAGTGAGATTCAGCTTCTTCTCTGCCTTTTTTCTTTCTGTTATCTCTTCATGAGCAATTACAACAGCTTTATCTCCGTCCCCCAAAAATGGAGTGGCCTTTAATTTAAACCACTTCTTTTCTTCCGGCGTATCACAGGGATATTCCAGAGCAAAAAAATCTCTTTTTCCCGAAATAACCGATTTTATTCCTTTAACTACTTCTTCTGCTTTTTCAGCATCTTCATTTTTGGCTTTTTCTGTTATTTCTAAAAAATTAGACCTCTCACCTAACTGTTCAGCAGATGCTCCACTTTTTTCAGCAAAATTTTTCCAGGCTTCATTGGTATATCTAATTATACCTTTTTCATCTATAACAACTATATGAGCAGAAAGAGAATCCAGGGAAGATTGCGTGAGTTCCACCTGCCGTTTAAGCTTATTATTTAACTCTATAATTTTAAGCTGATTTTCTATTGATTGCTTGAATTCTTTCAACAAATTCTTTTCTTTAGGAGAAAAATTTCGAGGTTCACTATCGACTACACAAATGGTGCCAAATACATCCCGACTTTGGGGCTGAAATATTGGTATGCCCAGATAGGAAATAAAGCCCAATTCCATACTGTGGCTATCCTGCCATTTATCTATCTGTCTGGCATCATTTATCTCCACGATTTTTTGTTCATCCACTGCTTTGTGGCAGTAAACTTCCGCCAAATCTAACATTTTCCCTTCTTCAATAACCGAGGCTCCAGGTGCAACCTTTAATATCTTTATCTTCCCCTCGGAAATTTTAGTTATGTAACCGGCTTCTGCCTTAGCCACATCAGCAAGAATATCCACTATATTCTGCCAGTTATTTTTAACTTTATGTGGTACTGTTAAACTGGTCATATCTTTCATAGATATCCCACCTCAATTTAAATAAAAACCCTTTAACTCCGTTAAAATCAACTTCTCTTATCCAAAATTTCAGAGTATATAAAAAACATAAATTTTATTGTCTTTCGTATTAATTATTAATTCTGTATAAATTAAATTTTTCCTGCAATAAAGTTTTAAATTAAAAACAGAAATACTTAACTTTAAAATCGGTTTTAATATGAGATAAACAGGTGGAGGGATTACTGTAATCAGTCAACAAATTAGAATTTTTGTTATCGTCGGCAAACTTCTGTATTTTGAAGGTTATTCTCAATTTTTAATTATATCATAACAAAGCAGTCTAAAAATTATCTAAAAAATTCTTAACAAAAAGAAAAACCGGGATTCACACCCCGGGAATTTCCCTGATTATTTGTAGTTTTTACCGTCTTCAACTAATAAAATTACAGATGATTTACATAATTTTATCTTTTTCTGCCTTTGTTTTTATACATCCTCTGATCAGCAATATTAAATATTTCGTCTAAATCTTCATCATCATTGTTTTTCGTAGCTGCCCCCAGCGAAACCTGTAAGGGCTCAGGAAGATCACTCTCTCGGTTGAATTCTTTATATCCATTTTGAATGCGAGCGCACAACTTTTGGGCGGTATTATTATCGGTTTCGGGCAAAATAACTGAATATTCATCTCCACCCACCCGTGCCACAATATCGGCTTTCCTTACACTGTTTTGAAATATTTTACCGGCCTTTCCAATATACTTATCTCCCATATGATGACCGTAATTATCGTTAATAAATTTAAGATTATCCAGGTCAGCAACTATGATACTGATAGGCAGCCTGCGGGAATCATTAAGCCTGTTAAGTTCCTGCTCAAAAAATCTACGATTATATAATCCTGTTAAAGCATCATTTAAAGATAATTCCTTTATCTTCTCTTTTTGCTTATGGCGTTCAGTTATATTACGTATTACGGCCAGTATTTCCTGACTATCAATATTTCTATCATTCTCCCCACTTAAAGCCACAAGATGAGCTTCAAAATATTTCTTATTATCATCAATAATCAGCTCATATTCAAATGTTTGTTTTCCCTCTTCAGCAACTGTTTTTGATAAATATTTTTTATGCTCAGCAGCCACCTCTTCGGACAAAACTTCTTTCACATTTTTACCGATTTGCTCATCTTTAGAAGCTACTAAATCTTCTAACTCTGAAGTCCAGATATCAAGATAGTTGCCTTCCTCATCAAATAATATAATAATATCAGGAATCGTGTTGATAATGGACTGTAGATAATTACGGTTTTTTCTCAGCCTTTTCTTCAGTTTATGTTCAGCAGTAATATCCCGGGCAGAACAAACCACAAATTCCACCTGGTTTTCTTTCTTCAAGCTGGGAGTTCTATTTATATCCAGCAGCCTCTTTTCTCCTTTTTTATTAGTTATCCACTGTTCCTTGTTTATCTCCTCTCTGGCAGAAAATACTTTTTTATTTATGGCAATACTTTTTTGCGCTTCTTCTCCTTCTAATAGCTCATGTATTTTTTTATCCTCAATACTCTCTTTATCTACACCCAGAAAATCGGCGAAAGATCTGTTGACAGCTCCGTAAGTCTCAGGGTCTTTTAAATACCAGATTTGGATGGGGATATTTTCCAGCAGCATTTCTTTTTCCTGAATATTCATCTGCAGTTTTCTCTGCATTTCACTCTTCTGTAGAGCCAGTTCAATATTATATTTAAGTTCTTCTTTGTTAAATGGTTTATTCAAAAATACAGAGGCCCGACTGTCCCCTATATTTCTTGCCACCCTGTTCTCACTGCTGGTGAGAAAAATTATCGGAATATCCAGACCCCTGCTGATTTTTTCTGCAACTTCACATCCATTCATATTACCCTCCAGAACAATATCACATATAACCAGATCCGGGTGCTCATTACTTTCCCCAAAAACATATTTCAGAGCTTTTTGGCCTTCTGAAAAAATTCCTGCAACATTATAATCCAGCTCAGTAACTAAATCCTTAATTTTTTGCTGATGCAATTTTGTATCCTCTATGATTAATATATCTTTCATTCCGATCACCTTCTATTGTGAGAGTTTGCAAGCCACTTCTGTCAACAAAATTATACAGAAACCTATAGAGTAAGATTATAAGCTTTTTCATCCCCGCTTCTCCTTGCAATTATTCATTACCCATCATTTCCACGAATTCTTCTGCCAGCTCGGGATCAAACTGACTGCCGGCACAATCTTCTATTTCCTGCAAAGCTTCCTTTTTGCTTACTGG
>CAYOFJ010000175.1:0-3946 GCA_964403065.1 uncultured Halanaerobiaceae bacterium
AAGATTCTCCAGCACCGGCAGCAGGTTTGTCGCCTTTTCTGCCATCTCCTGCAGAAACTGCCAGCTGGAATTTATATTCAAACTCTCGGGTTCGTCAGGATCACCAAAGCCCATAACAAATGGACCTTTGGGAGTCTGCTGACAATATATATTATAGGAAAATGACATAACCATAGGACCCTGCAGAGGTTCCACTCTTTCTGTAACTAAAATCTCATGGCGCTCCGGTTTAACCGGTAATTCCAGATTAACCATTTCCCCCACCCGGCGTGAATAACCTCCGGCCGCGTTAACAACTCTAGGTGTGCTTATAAAGCCTTTATCGGTTTCTATTCCTGTAATTTCACCTGCCTGGTTTGTTTCTATATCCAGAGCAGTGGTATATGTATAAATATCTACTCCTTTTCTTTCAGCTGCCCGGGCATAAGCATCTACAACCTTAAAAGGATCAGCATGTCCATCTGTAGGACAAAACGCTCCCCCTCTAATGCCATCCAGATTAAGATGGGGGACGATTTCTTTGGCTTCTCCGGGGGTAACTTCCCGGGAGGGAATATCCAGGCTGTTCTGCAGTTCAATATTTTCTCTAAACTGCTCCATTTCTGATTCAGAAAAAGCCAGCAGTAAATAACCACGCTGTTTCAACCCTATATCATGATCAATCTGTAATCTCTCTTCCATATTTTCAAAAATATCCATACTGCCGCGGGCCAGTTTACAGTTCATCTCGGTACCCCACTGCTGTCTTATGCCAGCTCCACATCTGCCGGTTGCCCCACTGCTCAAATAAGATCTTTCCAGTAAAACTATTTCCTTCATTCCCTGGCGGGCCAGATTATAAGCTGTTGCCAGTCCTACTACACCACCGCCAATTATAACAACTTCAGCAGTCTCTTTCATTTAATTCACCTGCCAGTGCCCCTAATTTTATCCCTGCCAGAGGAGGTCGATTTGTGGGCATATCTACATCTTCCACCGAGCAATTTTTATATTCAGCCAGGATTTTATCAATAAGGTGGAGGCAGGTTGTGCCTCTACAGGGGCCCATGCTTAAGCGGGTTTTTCTTTTGATTTCTTCGATTGTAGTATAACCTTCTTCAATAACAGCCCGCAATTCAGCCAGTGTTAAATCCTCACATCTACAGATAATTATTTCATCCTCTTCCTGCATATTTTTCTCTGTCATAGGTATTAGTCAGCCTCCATTCTATAAAAATGACGAACTGAAAGTAAATTGTTTTTGGAAACTGCCAGCCAAATAACTGCGGTTTTATCATCACTTTTATTAGTTTTGACTACTTCAGCTTCTTCCAGAACCTCGCCCGATCTATCCACAGCTTTGACTGTTTCTCCGGTTTCAGGCAGGGGAGTAAATTCGTAGGGTAAACCGATCAAGCCTTTTTCCTGGCTGTAAGTATAATCCAGTACAAACACTGCCAGCCCGGGGCAACCAGCAATACACTGTCCACAGCCAGTGCAGTTTTCGTAATCAATTTCGGGCAATTCATTAATATCCTCAAATTCTTCCACAGCATTCACCGGACAGGCATGGTAACAAGGGTCACAGGGGATCTCAGTAAAACATTCAAAAATTGCCACCGGTCCTTCTTCCAGCCTTTCCTCCGATGGTAGTATTTTTTCAAGCTCTTTCCTGGTGGGAATACCTGTCCTTTCCAGCATCAGCAACCCTCCCTATTTTCTCGAGACCATCTCTGATTTCATCGCCTACTGGCCCCTGTCTTAACTGTTTCAGCTTCTTAGTTACTTCATTTTTTTCTGCTCTCAATTTATTATTATCAGCCTGCAGATCCCTGGCAGCTGCACAGGCAGCCAGCTCACCTTCCAGAATAGCAGCAGTCGCTTCTTCTACTCCGGCTGCATCTCCAGCAATAAAAACATTTTCATGGCTGGTGCGCATTTCTTCATCGCGCCAGGGAACATCACCGCCAAACTCAGGCACATATACCATTTCACAGCCAGCCTGTATAGCCAGGTCAACCAGTGGTGACAGACCTACTGACAGACATATTGTGTCAACTTCCAATTCTTTTCTGGTGCCTTTCTTAGGCTGCCAGTTTTCATCCAGTTCTTGAATTATTGCTCCTTCCACTTCCTCGCTTCCAAGTGCTTTAGATATAGTGTGTTCAGTATAAACAGGAACTCCACAGCGTTTTATTTTGGAAGCATGAACATAATAACCACCAATTTTTGATTCTGCTTCTACAACACCTTTAACATTTACTCCGGCCTGCAAAAGCTGGTAGGCTACTATTAAACCTATATTTCCACCGCCAACCATAAGTACTTCCTGCCCCGGAATTATCCCGTATTGATTCATTAAGGTCTGTACAGCCCCGGCCCCGTAAACTCCGGGCAAATCGTTATTGGGAAAAGTCAGCATCTTTTCGGATGCCCCGGTAGCCAGAATAATTTTATGGGGCTTAAGTTTTTTAAATTTTTGATTTTGCGTATAACCCAGAACATCATCTTCATAGAAACCCTGGGCAGCAGCTCCTTTTTTTACAGTTATAGCCTCTTCCCCGGCAATTTTTTCTTTGAATAAATCTGCAATTTCTATACCTCGCATACCGGCATATTCTTCCTGGGAACCAAAAAATTTATGGGTTTGTTTAACAAGCTGTCCTCCCAGAAAATCATCTCTTTCTAAAATTACTATATCATCCACTCCCAGTTCAGCAGCTTTTATTGAAGCCGCCAGACCGGCAGGTCCACCTCCAATAATTGCCAGATCACAATTCCGCACTTAAATCACCCTTTCCTGCCTGCTCTTCTATTTTCATGCCCTCTTCTACTTCCGTAACACAAGTTTTAACATTGGGCACGCCATTCACTACCATAAGGCAGGACGAACAATTACCTATGGCACAAAAAAACCCGCGGGGGCGATTATGATGCAAACTGTTTTTTAATTTCCTTATACCAGCAGCATGTAGAGCTGCTGCTATTGTTTCACCTTTATATGCTTCAATTTCCCTACCATGATAATAAATTTTCACCTTTTCATCTCTATCAAAATCAAGTATTGGGTGATCTTTCAGCCTCATTCTTTTACTACACTCCCCCTTTACGTTTAGTGAAAAAAATATCTACCTCCAAATACTATATTCTTCCCCTATAACAAGATTCCTCCCAAAATACCTGGAGAAAATTTAACTGATTAGTATTAACAGGAGATTTTCTGAGAAGCCGGAATTAAATTATGAGCAGCAGTTTTACAGCTGAAAAGAGCAGCTCAACCAGAGAGAGTAAATAAAATGAAAAAGCAGAAAATAGGAGGGAAAACTATCTGTGGGGGTAAAATTGCCCAAACCTTTATATAAAGCTCGTATTATTGAACGCAGCAACAGATTTGTTCTTAAATGTCATTGCTGCCAGACAGAAAAAATTCGCAATATTTATCTGGCTGACACAGGAAGACTGCCCGATATCATTAAACCAGATAGGCAAATTTTATACCATCCCACAAATAAAAAAGCCAGAAAAACAGAAGGTACTGCTGTACTGGCTAAAGTGCAGGATGAGCTTGTCTCTATAAACTCTCATCGGGCCAATCAAGTTGCTGGCTGGGGCATCAAACATGACAGCTTTTCAGAATTAAAAAACTGGCAGCTGGAAAAAAGTGAACATAAGTGGAATGAATCAAGATTTGATTTTCTTCTAACCAATGAAAAACAAAAAATGCTGCTGGAAGTAAAAAGTGTAACACTCGTCCGGGATAAACAGGCCTGTTTTCCGGACGCAGTAACAAGCAGAGGCAAAAGACATGTAGAAGAACTCATAAAATGGCGGAAATCTCCCCGGCGAAAATCTGCAATCTTATTTTTGGTGAGCAGAAATGACGCGGAAAAATTCAGACCCTGTGCTGATATTGACCCCGATTTTACCAGCACGCTGCATAAAGCCCGAAATAAAGGAGTTAAAATTA
>CAYOFJ010000175.1:3956-4873 GCA_964403065.1 uncultured Halanaerobiaceae bacterium
ACAGCAAAGTCACCCTGCGAAATATTGAGCCTGCAGACACCGTAAAACAAAACTGGTAAATTACTCTTTTCCTTCCACTAAAGGAACAAATCTCACAGGTTCAAGCTCCTGCCTGACGAACTTATCTTTACCCGTTCTCTGCAAAAGTAACAGCTGCTGATGGAACATCTCCTGGCCCACAGGAATTATCATTCTGCCCGATATAGATAACTGCTGTTTTAACTCCTCGGGCACCCCGGAGGCTGCAGCACTGACAATTATTCCTTCAAAAGGGCCTTTTTCCTGCCAGCCTTTGCTGCCATCACCATGTTTAATGTCGATATTATAACCAAGCTTCTCCAGATTATCTCTGCTCATTTCTACCAGAGATTTCCGTCTTTCCACTCCATAAACTTCCTTTGTTATATGGGCTAACAGAGCAAGAACATATCCACAGCCACTCCCGATCTCCAGCACTCTATCATCAGCTGAAAGTGAGATTTTATCTATCATATAGCTTACAATATAGGGCTGGCTAATAGTTTGATTTTCACCAATCGGAAGAGGTCTGTCCTGATAAGCCTGTGACCTGCGTTCTTCAGGCACAAATTCGTGACGGGGCACCTGACGAAAAGCATTAATTATTTTTTCATCTCTTATTCCCCTGTTTATAATCTGCCTTTTTATCATTTTTTCTCTTTGTTGAGAATAATCTTTACTCATTATTTTCCCCTGCCTAAAATTTGCCTATTTAATATAAAAAAATAAGGCGGGAATACTCCCGCCTTGCCCTGCAAAATTATAAGTTTTAAATTGCTTCTGAACTATCAAACTGCATCTGATAGAAGTTATAATATTCACCGCCGCGGGCCACCAGATGTTTATGATCACCGCGCTCTTTTATCTGCCCATCATCGATAAACAATATTTTATCAGCA
>CAYOFJ010000176.1:0-4851 GCA_964403065.1 uncultured Halanaerobiaceae bacterium
AAGAATTACGACTTTAATTTTGATTCTGCTTGTAAGATGCCGGCTATTTCGTCGGCCCATTTTAGCAACTTTTCATCCCGTTCATACTCAGCCACTAATTGTAGGCCAAAAGGCAGTTCCTGTGCAGAAATCCCCGATGGTACTGTTACTGCTGGCAAGCCGGTGTTGGTCCAGGGTAAATTCATGACCGGATCACCGGTAGAATCTATTCCCTGGGGAGCCGGGCCAGGCGCAGCAGGAGAAATTATTATGTCGACACCATTTCTGCGCATCCTATTGTGTAATTCCTCCCTCCTATGAAGTCGTGCCTCTTTGGCCTGCAGGTATTCCTTCTTCTCGATCTTCTGACCGGTTTTTATCAGCTCCACCGTTTCTTTTCTGTATCTTTGCCCATGATCCTCAAACCAATTTTCATGTACCCGGGCAAATTCATAAGCAACAAGGGTATTATGAGCTTGATTGATCTCTTCAATATCCTCTAAAATTGCCGTTTTGACCAATTTATATCCGGCTTTATCCAGAGTTTTTTTACTCTCTTCCCAGTTTTTTAATCCTTTCCGGTCAGCCTGCTGAAGATATGAATCATGTGGCAGACCTAAAACCGGTCGCGAAACCCGGGAGGAAAATTCAGATTTCCAGGAAGGTATTAAAGCTTCCGAAGCCAGTTCCATTCCCTTAACTTCCCGGGTGAAAAAGCCTATATGATCGGCTGATTCAGAAAATTTAATTAATCCCTCCAGGGGAATACGATTATAACTCGGTTTGAACCCAATAACACCACAAAATGCCGCCGGTCTGATGACAGAACCTATTGTCTGTGTGCCCAGAGCTAAAGGACAGTAGCCCGCCGCTACCGCTGCAGCCGAGCCACTGCTGGAGCCGCCGGGTGTGTGTGCTAAATTATGTGGATTGCGGGTAGGCCCGGGAACAAAATAAGCAAATTCAGTCGTGACGGTTTTACCCAGAATTAGTCCCCCCTGTTTCTTTATTTCGCTGACAATATAACCTTCTTCACCGGTGATAAACTCCGGGTCAAGTCTGGACCCTGCCCTGGTTGCAAAACCATCAACATGAAAAATATCTTTAATCCCAATCGGTATCCCATATATATTTGAGTTTTCCGCCTCATTATCAATACTATCTTTAACAGCTCGGGCCTGCTGCTGCAAACGCTGTCTGCGGTTTTTCTCCGGCAGCAGAGCTGATATCTCACTTTCTTTTTCGTCAATTTGAGCCAGAACTTCCTCAATGACATCTTCTATCTCAATATCACCAGATCGCAATTTATTGTTTAATTCATTTAAAGTATGTGCACACATTTCCATCAACTCCTGTCTATTTTTCTGCCCCGGGCAATTTCAAATTATTACTAAGAGTCTTCAATTCTATTTAATATTTCCTCATTGTGTTCACCAAGTTCCGGAGGTGCCGGGACTTCCTGTTTATCTTCCAGAGAACTCATTTTTACCGGGTTTCCTGCCACCATAAAATCTTTCATAGCCTTGCCGGCCATATTTAAAAGCATATTCCTGTGCTTCAGTTGAGGATTTTCCAACAAATTATCTACAGAATTTATAGGGGTGCAGGGAACATCATTTTCTTCGAACATTTCTATTAATTCCTCAGTGGTATATTCTATCATTTCATCCTGTAAAATTTCCTCCAGCTCCTCATGGTTCTGACTTCTTTTGTGATTATTTTCAAAGCGGGAATCTTCCACCAGATCTTCCCGTTCCAGAGCATGGCAGAATCTTTCCCAGATACTATTATTACCCACAGCCACTACTATCCAATCATCACTGGTTTCAAAAGCTTGATAGGGGGTTATAGAAGGGTGTCTGGACCCTACAGGTCCGGGAACTTCGCCTGTAGCTGCATAACGAGCAATGGGGTTTTCTAAAATAGCAGCCTGACAGTCCAGCATGGAAATATCCACTCTCTGACCCTGGCCTGTCTCTTCACGCTGATAAAGTGCGCTTAAGATTCCTATAGCATTAAATAGTCCCGCCGTTATATCTCCTATAGAAACACCTACCCGCACAGGTTCACCGTCAGGCTCACCGGTAATACTCATTATGCCACCACAGGCCTGTACTATCATATCCATAGAAGGTTTTTGAGAATATGGTCCATTCTGGCCAAATCCAGATACTGAAGAAAAAATAATTTTCGGGTTGATTTCTTTTAAAGTCTCATAGCCTATATTTAATTTTTCCATAGTCCCCGGCCGAAAATTTTCCACCAGTACATCAGAAATTTTGACCAGCTCAAGAAAATTATTTCTATCTTCCTCAGATTTTAAATTCAAAGTTACACTTTTTTTGCCGTAATTCAAACTGGAAAAATATGCACTTCTCTCATTTACATAAGGACCATACTCCCGGGCATCATCGCCGACTTTCGGGCGTTCAATTTTAATAATTTCTGCTCCCAGATCATGCAAAACTCTGGTACAGAAAGGTCCGGCTAAAAATCTTGAAAGATCCAGTACAGTGACATCCTGCAAAGGACTATCCACATCAATTCACCTCTTTCCTGAAGGTTGTAATAAGTTTATTATTCTGTTCTCTCTCCAAAACATTTGGTAAAATTGTCATATATACTGTATAAGCAGGGTTACTTATACTCTTAATTGCCGGGTATTGGAAGCTATGTGTTACCGATTAGTTTTCGCAGTCCGGGTCAGTTCCCCGGTCAAAAATTAGTGCCCCGGCTCAGAATGAGCCGGGCTGAGCATAAACTTAGGTAAGAGGTTCATAGCTTCCAGCGTTAGGCACTATGAAGATTAACTAATACAGGATTCAACCAAATGACCTGGCGCAAAATTAAATAACTATTCCTTGTGTTCCAGATATTCCATGATTTTTTCCGGTGTCAGCGGCAGCTCTTTTATATCTATATCCAGGGCATCCTGTATAGCATTGCCCACAGCTGAAGGCACAGAAAGCATAGGATGTTCAGCCACACCCCGGGCATTGTAAGGACCTTCCAGTTGAGGATTTTCAATAATTATGGGTTCCAGCTCCGGCAGATCTTTTATTGTAGGAATTTTATAATCAACAAATGCATTATTTCTCAGTGTCCCGCTTTCATCAAACATATATCCTTCCATCACTGCCGAACCCAATCCCTGAATTACGCCACCTTCTATCTGGCCTATTATATTACCTCTATTTATTACATTTCCCACATCAAATGCTGAAGCTATCTTAATTATATCAATTTCTCCAGTTTCCCGATCTATTTCAACTTCTACAGCATGAGCACCATAGGTCCAATCCAGAGCCGGCAGACCCTGACCGGTTTCCGGATCGAGGTCTGTTAAGCCCTGAGCAATATAATTACCGCGGCCAATTAAAGGCCCACCTATAGCATTCCCATTGGGATACGTGTAGCCTATAGCAAGTTCAGAATAATCTATACTTCTTTCCGGCTCATGTTCCACATATACTTTTTCCTCACCTACAGCCAGCTCTTCCGGCGAGACTCTCAAAGGTTGAGCTGCCAGTTCTTTTAATTGTTCTATCAAATCATCACAGGCTTTTATTATAGCATTCCCGGTCATAAATAACCCCTTGCTGGCTACTGTCTGCCAGTCATAGGGCTGAGTTTCCGTATTCCCTTCCCATACCATATTTATTTTTTCCATAGGCAAATCCAATCTCTGTGAAACTATTTGTGCCAGAGCCGTGTAAGTCCCCTGACCAAAATCAGTCAGAGAGACGCTTACATCTACCGAGCCATTTTCATTAAATTTAATCACTGCTGATGTACCTGTATCCGTGGGCATGGCAGGAGCTTTGTGCAGCGCCGCCAGACCTTTTCCTCTTACCCTGGAATCTGAATTTGAAGAATCAGATACGTTTCTATCGTCCTGGCTCTGCCAGTTAATAGCTTCTTTTACAGCTTCAATACATTCCTTGACACTTCCGGTATTTTCGGTAATTTTTTCTCCGGTAATTGTATGCGAACCGGGCTCCAGAGCATTTTTCTGTCGCAGTTCATAGGGATCTATATTCAATTCTCGCGCAATTAAATCCATCTGTCTTTCCACTGACCACAGAGCCTCAAGATGTCCAAATCCTCGATAAGCCGTGCCAAAAATTTTATTTGTATACACTGTATAAGAATCTACTCTAATGTTTTCGATTTCATATGGACCCGCTGCTGAATAACCGGCAGCTCTGGTTACATTTACTCCATAATCTGCATTGGCACCACTGTCCCAGTAAAAATCTATATCCTGAGCTATTATTTCGCCGTCAGCATTAACTCCGCTTTTGATCCTGGATTTAAGTCCCTGGCGAACCGGAGCTGTATTAAACTCCTGACGGCGGCTGCATTTAAACTTAACAGGCCTACCCCCTGCAGCTTTTGACAGGCAGGAAACCAGAGGCTCAAAATGTATGCCCGCTTTACCGCCAAAACCACCCCCGACATAGGGAACTTCAACTTTTATTTTATGATGAGAAATTTTCAGACTATTACTGAGCAAATCTCTCACAGCATAGGGTGATTGAGCACTGGTCCAGAGTTTAATCTCATCACCGGTTTTCCATTGACCTATGGAAACATGAGTTTCCATTATTGCATGATCAACCTGGGGCAGAAAGAATTCATTCTCTATTATTTCATCTGCCTGCTGAAAAGCTTTTTCCGTATTGCCTCTTCTTAATTTAAAATGATTGGCAATATTCGTGCCGGGCCGGGGAAAGAAAACCCCTTCTAAATATTCATAATCTCCCAGGTTCTCGTGCACCAGAGCAGAATCTTCCTGTAATGCTTCTTCGATGGAAAGAACCGCAGGAAGTTTTTCATACTCAACATCGATCAAATCAACTGCTTTTTCAG
>CAYOFJ010000177.1:0-3520 GCA_964403065.1 uncultured Halanaerobiaceae bacterium
GTAAATGTGTATTTATCTGACATGGAACATAAACCCGAATTTGAGCAGGTTTATGTTGAATATTTCCCCCAAAATCAGCCTGCCAGAATTGCGATGGCTGTGAAGGGGATGGATGCAGGATTGGATATAGAAATTGATGTAATTGCTGCCAGTTAAATTGGGGGATTAAAAATGAATTCAGAAAAAATTCAACTAGCAGATATATATGCTGCTCAAAATAAAATTGCAGATCTAGTTAAACCCACCCCTCTCATAATTTCTGAGAGTTTAAAAAAATTTAAAGACAGTGAGATTTATTATAAACCGGAATTTCTGCAGAATACCGGAAGTTTTAAGGTTAGGGGTGCAGCCAATTTTGCCCTTTCCTTACAGGAGGAAAATTTGGCCCGGGGTTTGGTGACCTATTCTACAGGTAATCATGGCCGGGCAGTTTCGTATGTAGCAAGAGAACTGGGAACTGAGGCCAAAGTATGCCTTTCAAACAACGTACCAGAAAATAAAAAAGAAGGAATAAAAAAAGCCGGAGGAAATCTGGTTGTTCACGGCTGCAGTCAGGATGAAGCTCAAATCAAGGCAGAAAAGATCAGTGAGCAGGAGGGTAAAGCCCTGGTTCCCCCTTTTGATCATCCCGATATAATAGCTGGTCAGGGTACTATTGGTTTAGAGATCATGAAAGAGATGCCAGAACTTGACAGTATTATAGTACCGGTCAGTGGTGGGGGATTGATTGGTGGTATAGCGCTGGCAGTAAAATCTATAAACCCGGAGTGTAAAGTATATGGTGTTTCTATGGAAAAAGGTGCGGCCATGTATGAAAGTTTACAGGCAGGAGAGCCTGTTCAGGTAGATGAGGCGGCAACTTACGCAGACAGTCTTCAGGGAGGAATTTTACTGAATAATGAATATACTTATTACCTGGTGAAAAAATATGTAGATGAAATTGTCCTGGTAACGGAAGATGAAATCGGAAAAAGTATGACAGAAATGCTTTACGAAGATCATCTGGTGGTAGAGGGGGCTGCTGCTGTAGGGCATGCGGCTTTAAGAGCCGGGAAAATTTCTCTGTCTCAGTCCCGGACTGTATTAATTGCCTCGGGGAAGAATTTAAAAAACCAGGAGCTTTATGAAGCGGCGGAAAGGAAATATAACTAATGGAATACAAAGCCAATGAAAAACAGGTAAATTATGGTGAGGCAGTTGGCATTTTATTGATAGATACAGATGTCCCTTTTATTCCCGGCGATGTTGGCAATGCAACCAGCTATGATTTTCCCGTAAAATATAAGACAGTAGAAGGTCTAACAGCTAAGATGTTATTTGAAAGAGATCGCAGTGCCGTTGATGCTCTTCTAAATGCCGGCAGGGAACTGGAAGATGAAGGAGTTAGGGCTATAACTGCTGATTGTGGGTATATGGCGATGTTCCAGCAGGAGATGGCGGAATATGTTGATGTGCCGGTGTTTTTATCCAGTTTATTACAGCTGTCTTTCATTGATCAGCTGCTGGGAAAGAATGATAAAATAGGTGTAGTGGCGGCTTTTTCAGAGGTGCTGGATGATGAGCTGCTGAATAAGGTAGGTGTTGACAGCTCTATTCCCCTGCATATTGCTGGTATGGAAAATAAAGAGCATTTTTATAGTGCGATTATTGAAGAAAATGGGGTCTTAAACTCCGCAAAAATTAGAGAGGAACTTCTTTCAGTCGTTAATGAGATGGTTAATAAGGATGAAAAAATTAAAGCTATTTTACTGGAATGCAGTGTTCTGCCTCCCTATGGAAAGGCGGTTCAAAAAGCCGCAGACCTGCCTGTTTTTGACTATTTAACCATGATCAATTATGTTTATTCAGCTGTGGTTAAGAGTTCCTTTCAGGGATATATGTAAGTTAATAAGATATAGAAAATAAACTTATATATAGGTAAAATTTCAGGAATAGAGTCTTATAGCTTCCAATCTATGCGATCTAAAACAAAATCCTATCAAATGATAGGGAGAAGGGCCATAAAAGTTTGGGGAGGTTGTAATTTGCGGAACAGGGAAAATGACACAAAAGAAACCAGCCTGAAATCAAATATAGGTTATAAAAAAAATTACACCCGTGGTTCTATAGCAGCTTTTTTGTCTGCAGTTGGGTTTGGATCACTGCCGGTATTTGCTGTGTTTGCCTATCAGGAGGGTGTTGAAGTTTTAACCCTCCTCTCTTTTCGCTTTTTTTTTACAAGTATAATTCTAGCAATTTATATGATAAAAAATAATATCATGTTTTTTCCTGATAAAAAAGAAATTAAAGGGTTGGTTCTATTAGGAATTTTATATGCGTCATTTAACTTCTCCTACTTTACTGCTTTTGAATTAATACCCGCCTCGATGGCCGCCTTAATTTTTTATGCTTATCCGGCTTTAGTTGCATTATTTGCTTTTCTTTTAGGAGAAGAAGATTTAAATATCACCAGAGCTGCTGCAATTTTAACTGCCTTTTTGGGAATATATTTTGTCTATTACGATTTTACTGCTGTAATAGTTCCCCTGGGATTATTAGCGGCAGCAGGCTCGGCAGTATTTTATGCTCTGTATATAATGGCAGGCAATAATACATTAAAAACGGTTGATCTTAGAACTGCTGTTTTTTACACCTGCTTTTTTTCAGCAGCAGGTTTTCTGACCGCAGGTAGCTGGCAGGGAGATTTACAGTTTGTGCTTGCACCGCGAGCAATTATGCTGCTTGTGGTCATAACCATAATCTCTATGTTTGGCCTGTTGTCTTTTCTCTACGGGGTGAAAAATACTTCACCAACTATTGCCTCGGTGGCAAGCATGATAGAACCGGTATTTACTGTTTTTCTGTCATTGTTGATTTTAGCAGAAACATTTTCTCCAGTTCAATATGCCGGAGGCTTCCTGGTAGTCGTATCTTCAGCTTACATTGTGGTAAAAAAAGCTTAAAGGAGGTTGATAAAATTCTTATGGTTGTGAAGTAAAGGGAGTAGTGTTATTATAGTAAAAGCATGGGAAATAATATATGTTTTGAATTATTTTCATTCGTCCGAAAAACGGGGTGAAAAAATGAATGAGAAAAATTTTAGATACCGCAAACTCAGCACAAGAGTAGCGGAGTATTTGAAAAGGCAGATATTTCTGGGGAATTATCAGGGGGGCGACCATATACCAGAAAAAGAAATTGCGGATGAACTTGATGTAAGCCGTGCTCCCGTGAGAGAAGCAATTCAAAACCTGGAAAAACGGGGTTTATTAAAAACAATCCCGCGTCGGGGGAGTTTTGTGGAAAGCTTTGCAGAAGAAGATATAAAAGAAATTTTTGAAATAAGAATTATGCTGGAAGGCAGGGTTCTTGATACACTAATTGATAAAGCTCTTTTGTCGGAAGAAGATTTTATGAAATTGGAAGGATTTATTGATGATATGGTTGATATAGTTAATCAGGATATTAAAGAAAGAGAAAAAGTTGTGGAATTAAATGAAGCTGATATTAACTTTCATAAATATTTTTGGAAAAAGTCAAA
>CAYOFJ010000177.1:3530-4828 GCA_964403065.1 uncultured Halanaerobiaceae bacterium
AAAAGAGAATTGACCAGGAACCTGCTGGACAGAATATACAATCAGCTTAAACTGGCCATGATAGTTGATACCAGGCTGGAAGATGACCTGGAAAGTTCGGCCAGGGATCACCATAAAATAATAACAGCTTTAAAAAATAAGGATTCTGAAGCCGCTCAGAAAGCTTTGATTGATCACATTGTTTCTTTTAAACGAGAGTTGATGGAGCAATATAAATTTGAATTTGATATCAAGAGTTTCTGAAATTATCGTCATATTATTTTATGATGGGAGGAAGGAATATTTTGGCTGAAAATGAAAAGATCAAAGTGGCCGAAAATAAAACCTATTCGTTTTATAAAGATCATAAACCTGAATTTGCAGTTAAGCCAGGTGAAAGTTTTATGATTGAAGCGGAGGATTGTTTTTCCGGACAGGTAAAAAATGAGGAAACCACAGTTGAAAAAATAGACTGGGATAAAATGAACCCGGTATCCGGGCCGGTTTTCATAGAAGGGGCAGAACCGGGTGATATTATCCAGATAGAAATAGAAAAAATCGAACTTGCTGACGAGGCTGTTATGGTAGCTCTTCCCCGGGAAGGGTTATTTGGAGATTATTTTAAGCAGTCTTACACCAAAATGCTGCCTCTGCAAGAAGGAAAAATTGAGTTCTCAGAGGACATAAAGCTCAATCAAGAACCAATGGTAGGTGTACTGGGGGTTGCTCCTGCCGGTGAAAAAGTGAGTACCGGTATACCCGGCCCCCACGGTGGAAATATGGACTGTAAATTAATTAAGGAAGGAAGTTCTGTCTACCTGCCAGTGAATGTTCCCGGGGTTTTGCTGGCCGCCGGAGATATGCATGCCCTAATGGGAGATGGAGAAGTAGTTTTTTGTGGTGCGGAAGCCGCGGGCCAGGTCAAAATGAATGTGAATTTAAAAAAAGAGCTGAATATTCCCACTCCGCTTATTGTCACAGAAAACAAAATTACTATGGTAGCTTCAGCTGGCACTCTTTATAAAGCAGTAAAAAAGTCGGCAGAAAAAATGCTGAGGTTTTTAACAGAAAATCTTGATTTTACACAGGAGCAAGCTGGTATGTTTTTAAGCTTACAGGGAAACAGTGAAATATGTCAGGTTGTGGACCCTCTGCAGACAGCTAGATTTACTATTAGCAAGGATACACCGGGATTGGAGAAAATTCATAACAAAATTTGAAGAGAATTTTGCTAGCCCCTTGCAATGTCATGATTTGTATGGTAGTATTTTTAAGGAATGAAATAATTTAAATACAGAAAAAATTATCGCTGGTTATTA
>CAYOFJ010000178.1:0-4716 GCA_964403065.1 uncultured Halanaerobiaceae bacterium
AATCACGTCATCTGTAATTTCAACTGAACTGGCAAATTCTTCTCCACCATGGACTACTCTGTGACCAACTGCCGCAATTTCATCCATATCGTTTAATATGCCATGTTTTTCATCAAGCAGAGTATCCATTATTAAATTTATGCCCTGTGAATGATCTTCAATATCTTCTTCAATCTTAATTTCTTTTCCATCATTGGTTTCCTGTTCTAGAAATGAATCATCAATTCCTATCCTTTCTACAACACCCTTAACAATCATTTTTTCCTTATCCATATTAAATAATTGATATTTAACTGATGAACTCCCACTGTTAATAACTAGTACTTTCATTATATTTATACCTCCCAAATAATATTGATAATTTTATTATGTAGCCTGTAGACAAGTGATTGCAGTTAAATTAACGATATCATCTATTGAACATCCCCGAGAAAGATCATTAACTGGTTGGGCCATGCCCTGTAAAATTGGCCCAATTGCTTCAGCCCCAGCTAACCTTTGCACTAGTTTATACCCTATATTTCCTGCTTCCAAATCAGGAAATATCAAAACATTTGCCTCACCAGCTATCTTACTATCAGGAGCTTTTTGTGCAGCTACTTCGGGTACCAACGCAGCATCAGCCTGCATTTCACCATCTATAGCCAGATCAGGTTCCAATATTTTTGCTCTTTTTGTAGCCTGTTGTACTTTTTCTACCAGATCATGTTCAGCACTTCCGGCTGTGGAAAATGACAACATTGCCACTTTAGGCTCAATATTAAGAAGAGTTTCAGTAGTTTGAGCAGTACTTACAGCAATTTCTCCTAAAACTTCTGCATCAATTTCAGGATTAACTGCACAATCAGCCATGACTAAAACACCTTCATGACCAAATTCTTTTCTATCAAGAACCATTATAAAAGCCCCGGAAACAGCCTGTATTCCCGGTTCAGTTTTTATTACCTGTAAAGCCGGTTTTAATACCTCGCCTGTAGGGTGGTTTGCTCCCGCTACGAGGCCACTGGCATATCCTGATTCAACCAGCAAAGTACCAAAATAAAGATGATCTCCTGCCATTTTATAAGCTTCGCCCCTGCTTAATCCTTTATGGCTTCTTTTTTTGTGAAGAAGTTCCCCTAATTCTACTCTTCTTTGAGAATTTTCAGGATTATTTATTTCACAGGAATTTAAATCAAGATTAAGTTTATCAGCTCTATTTTTTATTTCAGTTTTATCTCCAAGTAATATTAGTTCTGCTATCTCTTCTTTGCTGATAATATCCGCTGCTTTTAATATTCTATCGTCTTCTGTTTCCGGCAAAACGACTTTCCCCGAAACTTTGCGAGCATTTTCACGAAATATTTCAATTAAATTCATATTAGTTCCCCCCGAGAATGTTATGAGGTATTTAGTTAGTATTTTTTCAAACTCTCATATCAATTTGTAGTTGTTTTTAATCTTTGCTATTATAAAATCAGAATAAATTCAAAATTATAATCTTAATCATGACTTTTATTCACAGTTTTACCTATTATTATATACTATATTAAACCACATAAGTCCTTGTTAAATATACAATATTTTTGGGATTAATCTAAAAAAGGAGCTTAAGTTTAATGAAAACTATTGGTCTAATAACTGAATATAATCCTTTCCATAATGGACATCTTTATCATTTGCATGAAAGCAAAAATATTAGCGAAAACGATTTGGTGATTGCAGTTATGAATGGTCAATTTACCCAAAGAGGATCTCCAGCCTGTCTGGATAAATGGCAAAGAGCTAAAATGGCCGTTAAATCAGGAGTAGATCTAGTGTTAGAACTTCCTTTGGTAGCAGGTATTAGAAGCGCTCATTATTTTGCTCAAGGTTCTGTGAGAACTTTAGCAGCTACAAACATAGTAGATGAAATAGTTTTTGGCAGTGAAACCGGAAATATTAAACCTTTAAAACAAATTGCTTCACTTCTAGCTAAAGAACCCAGAGAATTTCGAGAAATTTTTCACGATGAATTACAAAAAGGAAAATCCTATCCCAGAGCCAAATCTAAAGCAATAAATAAATATTTTGCCAGTAAACAAATAAATTTTTCTCATTCTTTTAAAAGCAACGATCTTCAAACCCCTGGAGATATAATTTCTTCCCCTAATAATATTCTGGGCATAGAATATATAAAAAATATTTACCGAGATAATTTCAATATAACTCCAAAAACAATTGGCCGAAAAAAAGCAAATTACCACGATAAATATATTAAAGAAAATAATATAACCAGTGCTACTTCTATAAGAAATTTAGTACAAAAAGACAAATTTACGAAAGCAAAACAATATATGCCTAAAAATTGCTTTAATATTATGCTAAAAGCAAAAAATCAAGGAAAAATGCCTATTGATAGAAATATGTTTAAAAAAATAGTTGTTTCAACTCTGCGACGCAGCTCTCGCCATGAAATAATAAACTGTCCCGCTTTCACATCTGATATTGTTAACACCATTATGCATCGCCAAAAACATGCTGATAACTTCGATGAATTAGTTAATAATGTAACTTCTAAAACCTATACTCGCACCCGAATAAAAAGGGGGCTTCTACAATTAGTTTGCAGATTATATCATCTATCTAGCAAAAATGAAGAAATAATCCCTGAATATATAAGAGTACTTGCTTTGGGTTCCAAAGGTGAAAAAATTCTTTCAAAACTTGCTAAAAAAGCTGATTTACCAGTCATAACTAACCCCTCTGATATTATAAATGAACCTTGTTTCGATAGTAAAAATCAAGCAGAATTACACATTAGTCTGGATGTTCTGGCTTCAAATATATATAGTTTATTTTATCCTAAACAAAAAAACAGGAAAACAAATCTTGATTTTTACACACCTTTAATTAAAACAGGTGATTAATTTAGTTTATCAACTACCTCATTAAAATTCTCAGCAAAAATTAATTCTATTTCTTTTTGAGAAACTGCTTTTTTGAGTTCTTCTTTATAATAAGAAGAAGATATAAATTTAGCAACATTCTCATCAGAAGCAGCAGATAGTTTTAAATCCATCCCAGCTACTTCTGAAATATTGCCTTTGTGATCTATCTCACCAGAACCAGCTATTTTTTCTCCTCCAGTAATATCGTCTTCAGTAAGTTGATTATAAATTTCCAGCGCAAACATTATACCTGCCGAAGGACCGACCAAATCACTTTCGGCAAAAGTAACTTTTTCAGGCATTTCATATTCCAATTCAGCTGATCTTATTAACACACCTATGGAAGCTTGCCCTTCTCTTTGCGGATTTTCATAGGTTTTAAGATTGATTTCTTTTCTATTATCTCCACGTAAAAAAGTTAAACTTACGGAATCACCAATATTTCTATCCGAAATTATATCTACAGCTTCAGTAGCCATTTCAATATTTTTATCATTAATTGAAATTATAATGTCCCCTTGCTGCAAGTTATTTTCGGCGGGGCTATCAGAAACTATTTCAATAACCTCTACACCCTGGCCAGTTATATTAACATCATATCCTGCAGCCCTGTATGCTACCGCTTGAGCTTCTAGTTTGCTTTCCTCCATTAACTGAGCCATAAGTTCAATGTATTCCTCTTCATCCATCCCCGGAGGAATGGTGGTTTCCACAGGCGTTAACTCTCTATTACCATTCAGTGGTAATACTAAAAATTGAAAAACCTCCCAAAGTGAAGCCCGTTTCTGACCTACAGAAGTCAAATAAAATTCACCCCAATCTGGAGACCGCTTTCCATCCTCTATCTCAATCAAATCATGTAACGGCAAGGGTGGGCCTGGTTCAACTATATAATAGCCCGAAGGTATAAAATTTACAAAAACAAATAAAATTAATAGACCAGCTATAATTATTCTGTATAAAGGTAATCTTCTGTGGCTATTTTTAAAGTTTTCTTGTTCTTTTTCTACTTTATTCATTTCAGTTTTTTCTTTAGAATTATTATTGCGCAAACACTTCACCTGCCTCGCAAAACCAAGATACAATAAATTTTAAAATATAAAATTATAAACGTCAATAAGCTGCTACCTGCCCATCTGCTCTAGGTTCACTGGCTCCCATTATAACACCTTCTGCGAGGTCTTTAAAGATAATCTGCCCTCTGCCAAATTTACCTCTTTGCCAGGATACTGAAACTTTGTGACCCCGTCTTGAAAGTTGACGAGCTTTCCACGCATTAAATTCAGGTTCTAAAATAATATTTTTATCTTCCTGCCAGCGCCACCGAGGAGCATCCAATGCTTCTTGAGGATTAAATTTATAATCAATTAAATTCTGCAACACCTGGACATGACCCTGCGGCTGCATATATCCCCCCATTACACCAAAAGGCCCTTCTATATTTTCTTTAGATGAACGTAAATAACCAGGAATAATTGTATGATAAGGCCTTTTACGAGGTTCAGGATAGTTAATAGAATTTTTTTCTAAACAAAAATTATAACCTCTATTATGAAGTGCAATACCTGTTTCGGGCACAATGACCCCAGATCCAAAACCAGTAAAATTACTTTGAATCAATGAAATTGAATTACCTTTATTATCTACAGCGGCCAAATAAACTGTGCCACCCATGTCTACATTCCCTGGTTCAGGAATCGAAGCTTGTTCTGTTATATTTTTTCTTTTTTGAGCGATATATTCTTTTTCTAATAAAGTGCTCGGCTTATATTTCAAACAACGGGGATCACTAATGTATTCTTTTCCA
>CAYOFJ010000179.1:0-1122 GCA_964403065.1 uncultured Halanaerobiaceae bacterium
GACCATATTCTGGAAAAGCCTGAATATCCTTTCCCATTTTCGAAGCAGTTTTTCCAACTAAATTTGAAGCTGTTTTTGCTCCCTGGCCGCCACGTCCATGCCAGCGAATCTCAATTAAATCGCTCAATATTATCCCCCCCATGTATTTTTTCCAGTTTCCAGTTAGATAGTAACACATTCACAAAGAAAGTTAAAGATTTCACTGCCTCCTAGCAAAAAATCATAATTTAGCGAATTTTATACACTATAAAATTAATTTAGAAAATTAAGCTATATTTTCTCTGTTTATATTAATTTTTCTCTTTTTCTCCATGTTTAGGTCTGTTTCCGGCCAATTGATCTGCATTGAACCATTAAATCATTTATTTAAATCCACTTTATTCAGCAATTTACCTTTAAATTCCTCGGCCAGTAAATCCATAAAAACTTCATCGTACTTTTCTCCTCCCACTTCTCTGGCCTTTCGTCTTCTGCCAATTTCTTTAAAGCCCAACTTTTCATAACAGGCAAAAGCTCGTTGATTAAACTCATACACAGAAAGCATTATGTTATTTAGATTGAGAATATTAAAACCAAAATCAACAAGCAGTTCACAGGCTTCAGTACCATAACCTTTATTCCAGTGGTTTTTGTCCCCTATGAATATGCCCAGTTCAGCAGTACCATGTATACTATTTACATCCATCAAACCACAGCTGCCTATTAATTCATCCAGGGATTTTTCCACTACAGCAAAATTATAGCCTTCCCCCATCATCTCCTGCAATTTTTCCTTCTGGTTGTCTAAACTTATAACATTTTCTGCCTGCCCCAGGTATAGTGATGCTTCCAGATCGCTTATCCATTCAGCAAATTTTTCGGCATCCTCCTCATTTAAAGGAGAAAGAAAAACCTTTTCCCCCACCAATTTATGAAAATATTTCATAGATTAATCAACTCCTCCTTCTGTATTTTTTCCAGCAGATCCTCTGCTTTTGATACCACTTCTTCTGATAGACCAAATTCCATTCTGGCCAGTTCTATGGCTTCGGTTTTGTCAAAACCTAATTCCAAGAAATTTATAAGTTCGAAGATAAAGTTACCCCAGTTTTCATACTTGCGACGATTTTTCACATATTCTAC
>CAYOFJ010000179.1:1132-4626 GCA_964403065.1 uncultured Halanaerobiaceae bacterium
GCCCCCATCCAGTGATTGGCTATAGGACCAGTTACACTGCGAAAATTATCACGATAATTGGGCAAACTAAAACCCGCTGCTTCCTCTTCCAGCCATTTCAATTCCGGGCCCAATTCTGCTAATTCATTCAGCTGTTCTAATTTTTCCCGGGCCAAAAACGCCCTGTATCTTTTCACCAGTTCAGACTCTTCCTTTTTATCGGGCTCCAGATAATTTTTTACGATTCTGGCGGCAGCTGCAGAGGCAGATTCTGAAGACATATCAATTAAATCATCAATTATATCAATAACACTTTTTCCCACCCAATTTATTGTAGCAGTCGAAGTTTTATCGGGAGTGTCCTGGTCCGTGTGATAAAATTTATCTGGCAGCTGAGTTATAGATATTCCGGGAACCCCGACACTGGGATTGGAAAAAATAAAATGATCACTCCCACCTGCATATTGCTGCTGTCGCATTCTAAAACTTTTATCTTCCAGATGGTAAGCGGCTAATTCCGAAATAAAAGAAGGTACTGACCAGGGGGTGCTAAAAATATTAAGAGTGGAACCGGTCAAATCCTGGTCCTGGGCCACCATATCTAAGTTTATGACCGCAGAAAATTCCTGCCACTTTCCCTCCTCCAGCAGAGCTGCAGGCCCGTACATCTCCGGCACCCAGATAGCCACGACTTTTCTGCTTAAAGAAAATTTGTCAAAAACCCGCATTAATTCTGCCAGTAAAGCAGCTCCACTGGCATTATCATTTGCTCCCGGTCGAGGGTGACATAAATGAGCCGTTAATAACAGAGGTCTGGTATCTTCCTTATTTTCTCCCGTCACAGTTTTGATGATTTCAAGTTCACCTGTACCCGGGCTTTTACTTATCTTAGCCTCCAGAGTTACCTCATCTTTTTCTTCTAGCTTTTGCCGGAGCTCCTTCATCTGCTGCCAGGATAAAGAAAAACCAAAAGCCTTTTCACCCTCAGATTTTATTGAAGGCAAAGACGAATAATTGACAGCTTCGGGCATTTGTTCTCTGGTGCGGCCAATATCAAAATTTTCCGAGCGCATATGACACAAAAGCAAACAGCGAGCTCCCCGCTTTTTAACCGCCTGATAATAAACTAGAGTTGGATGTCCATGAGCTATTACAGCTGCTTCTGACTGATATCCCTCATAATCTTCCGGTTTTTCACCTTTGCCGGCATCAAAAACTTTTAATTCTTCTGTTCCCTCAGTAGCATCTGATGAAAATAACACTCCTGCAGGCTGCCGCGACAAAGAACTTATTAAATATGGTCCTCCGTCAGAATATCGCAGATATCCCCCTTTCAGATTAAAGTCCTCCGGAACTTCCCAGCTATTGTAAGTTTTTTGACTGGAAAAAGTCAGTAATTCGCTATCCGGCAAATAATTTCTAATCAACTCCACAGCACTATGGAACTCATCGCTACCTTTGGCCCTATTAAATTTAGAAATATCATAGATTAATTCCTGAACATTTCTCGCCGAAAATTCATTCTTGACTTTATCAACCTGCAATTGATATACCTCCCCGAATGTCACATAAATATTTTACTGGAAATTTTTTATGTTTAGATTTATTATTCGGCCAAAAAATGGCGCTTCCTTCGCAAAAGCTCAACCCTGAGCTTACGCTCAGCCCGGCACATCTTGAGACGAGGCACAATTTTTGGGCCATAGTTTTAACCCGGGTTTTGAAAAATTTCCGGTATCACATAGCTTTATAGCTTCCAATGCTTTATAAACTCCGGCAATTTAAGCGTGTAAGCAAACCTGATTTACAGTATATATAGCAATCCCACCAACTTTTTAGAGAAAAACCTAACAGAAATAAACCCATTTTCATTTATAACTTATATTCTTTAAATTAAGCCCAATACCTTTTTTAAAGCCCTTGACTTTTAAACCCTTGACATGGAGTAGCAAATATTGTAGAATTGTGATGATGAACAGAAAACAAAATGTGGAGGGATGTCCGAATCTGGTAAGGGGCCGGACTTGAAATCCGGTGAAGCCGTAATGGTGTGGGGGTTCAAATCCCCCTCCCTCCGCCATATCATATCAAAGATTAGGCCACTTCGCATTAAGTGGTTATTTTTTATTTTCTGAATAATATTTTATATTCTAATCTCGAAAATAAAATTACAACACGGTAAAGAGAGAAGGCATGATTATCAAAAAACAAACCCCTGTCCGCTACTTAACTTCACGGAACAGGGGCGATTTTACCTTAAATCATAACTGATCTAAAACATATTTAAGAGTTTACTTTAGTTTGAATATGTCTCCCAGCTTAAAACATCATCCAGACCTCTTTTATCAACAGAAGGTTCTTCGGCAGGATACCCCAGAGTTACGAAAGAAAATAGTTTCAAATCTTCCGGGACATCGAGCATTTCCTTGATTTCATCGGCAAAATCTTTTTCATAAGCTCCAACCCAGCAGGAGCCCAAACCTTCTGTTTTTGCAGAAAGTGTTAGATAGGTAGTCAAAGATGCGGCATCTTTTACATAAAGACCTTCTTCTCTCACAAAAACTGCAATACAGGCTTTAAAACCAGGTGGTTGATCATTCAATTCAGCAATTTTATCCAGTTTTTCCTGATCAGTTACGGCCACCATTTCCCAGGGCTGTACATTATTCCCCGTAGGTGCAAATCGGGCCTTATCAACTATCTTTTCCAGTGTCTCTTGAGAGATAGATTCATCTGTGTATTCTCTTACCGAACGCCTTTCAGTCAGTAATTCTTCTGCTTGCATTTGTAAACCCTCCTATGTAATATTTTTAATAATGTTCTATTTACATTTTTTAAATTTAAGGATGGAAAACTATTCAAAGAAAGGCAGCCTGGGATATAACTCCCCCAGCACATAAGCCAGAGGAAGAGCAATTACAATACTGGCACCACCCTGCATGATATTGCCGGGCACACTACCTAAGGCAGCTTCAAAACCGACCATAAATCCTCCGGCTATGAAATAACCAAAAATCATCCACAAAGCTGCAGCTATTAATGATACAACAACTTTAAAAGTTATTTTTTTATGCTGTAAAAAGCTGGAGTGTCCAATAGATCCCACGATAAACCCTTCTATTCCTTTAATAATTAATGTCCAGGGGGCCCAAAAAGCAAATCCTAATAACAAATCTGCCAGAGCCGAACCTAAACCTCCGGCTACTAATCCCGCCTTAGGGCCTAATAAAAGAGCTGAAATAAAAATCATAGTATCTCCTACATTGATATAACCCTGGGTCCCTATCATGGGTATAGTAATAATCATAGTACTGACAGCTACTAAAGCAATAAAAAGACCATAAAGAGTAATTTGACGTATTTTGTTAGAATTCATTATATTATATCCCCACTTTTATATTGGGATACACATCCCAAAATTTATTTGAAAATTTTATAAACGCTTAAATAATTCGGTTTTTATCTGCATCAGCTGGTGAAGTTGTAATTTATAGGAGAAGAACCACTATTTCTTA
>CAYOFJ010000180.1:0-4613 GCA_964403065.1 uncultured Halanaerobiaceae bacterium
CACCGGATTTTGAATCCGGCGCGTCTGCCAGTTCCGCCACTTCGGCATCACATTTAAATTCTATCATATTATTTCTTTTAACTCAAGGCCTGTGGGAAATCTAAATATATTTATGGCCAAAAAATCTACAGGAACAGAAGATAAGTTTTATGTGAATAATACCTTAAAACTTTCAACTAAAAGTTTTCTTCAATTACCTCTGGCGCTGGTTCACCTGTTATAGTTTCCATATTTTCAACCCAGCTTTGTACCAGCTCAATATTTTCGCTGATCCATTCCTCGGCAATATCTTCTGCTTTTCTATCTTCTCGATCGTATTCAAAAATCCATTCACTTTGATGCTCTGATTCTATTTCGAAGTTCTCGGCAAATTTATACAAGTTGGGAGCATCATCTTTGAGATTTACCCGGGTTAAAGTTTGTATATCAGATTCTGCTTCCCCCCAGACGCTTTCAGGATCTTCCAGATATTTAAGATCTAGTATGACATTCATCCAGTGTGGCTGCCATCCGGGAAATACTATCCATTCTTCATCTTCTACCGCTGATTCAGCAGCTGCGACGGTTGCTGGCCATTCTGCGTTGATTATTTCCCAGTCTTCCAGGTTGTAAATATCTTCTTCTACAGCATGGCTTATTGCTTCGTCTGCCCCTTCTCCAGGAGGTCCAGCATAAATTGTGTAATCAAATTTGTCTGCATGTTCTGCTAAATCTTCATGACTTTGTACGCCGGCTTCGTATACATATTCTGGCACTGCGGAGATATAAAGAGCATCATCTAAATGAGTTCTAACTACTTCAAAGCTGCCTTCATGACCTTCTCTCATAGCAGTCTCACCGGGCATCCAGGAGCCGAACCAGAGATCTATATCACTATCCGCAAATCCATGGAATATCATCGGAACCCCCAGAAATTCTGTTTCCAGCTCGTAACCGATTTCTCTTAAAACCTGTCTTATAACTTCATTTTTTGCTTCTATACCCGGCCAGGAGGCTTCGGCAATTGTGTAAGTTTCTTCAAATTCTGGGAGTGCGTCTGCTTCTACAGAATTTAAGGTTCCTAAAGAAAAGGTAAGCGCTGTGACAACGATTAGAAGAATTATAGCAATATTACTAAATTTCATTAAACATCCCTCCCAGGGATTGTATAGTTTTGTGTGAGTCTATATAATTTAGTCTATAAAAGTATGAAAGAGCTAATCAAATATGAGGATTTCTCATATCCGCTTATTATTATAAAGCAAATTTAACTATAGATGTCAAGTTAAAAACACATAAGTAATCATGATTATTAGATAAACATGATTAATTTTTGATTTTCAATTTAATGGCGGCATAATTTAAAGATAATAAAAGTTTCTGGCAAGGAAGAGAAGGAAAGCACCGGATAGTATGGAATTAATTTAACAGAGTGATTGTTTGAAATTTTGTGGAATACATTTTAGGTTGAGGTGAGTAGATTGTCTGATACTATTTTAAAAACGAAATTTGTGCCTCCCCGTTTACAGCAGGATGAATGGATTAAGGAGTCACTTTTCGGAAAATTCGATAATATGAGTGATTATCCTCTAATACAGATTTCGGCAGGCCCCGGTAGTGGTAAGACGACTTTTTTGGCTGCCTATTATAAAAATTATGCCCGGGGAAATTTTGCCTGGTATAGTCTGGATGAATTTGATAGGGACCCCAATCGCTTTGTACAAAACCTTTATTTTGCTCTTAACTATCACATGACTGACTTTTTTAATCATAAACAGGTAGAACTGAAACAAGAGAATGAGGACCCGGAAAATTTAAGGGTGGCTATAGATATACTTATTAATGAACTGCTGGAAGCAATAGATAATGATATATATTTAGTTTTAGATGATGTACATCTCATTTCACAACAAAATAAAATAGTGGATTTACTGAATTATTTTATTAATAATATACCGCCAAAATTTCATCTAATTATTTCGGGCAGATATCAACCGAAATTTTCTGATATTGTAAACTGGCAGCTTAAAAATATTGTATATATTATAGATAATAAAGACTTTTTATTGACTGAAAAAGAGCTTCAAAACTTTTTTAGAGAACGTTATGATTATGAACTCACACAGGAAGAGCTTCATAAAATTTTTGATAAAACAGAAGGCTGGATTATGGCGCTTGATCTTATTGGCAGAAGAATTACTAATTTTAATGATAGGTCAATTCGTGAGATTCTTTCCACGCAGACTGATTCTTTACAGATTTTATTTG
This sequence comes from uncultured Halanaerobiaceae bacterium, assembly GCA_964403065.1. Taxonomy (GTDB): domain Bacteria; phylum Bacillota; class Halanaerobiia; order Halanaerobiales; family Halarsenatibacteraceae; genus Halarsenatibacter. Next base: position 2,248 of record CAYOFJ010000180.1, read on the forward strand.
AGTATTTAACCCGGGAGGTTATTGAAAACCTATCTGAAGAGACGAAAACCTTTCTGTATAAGACTTCAGTTTTGCAAAATTTAGAAGCAGAAATTTGTAACAAAATGACTGCAAGAGAGGACAGCAAAAATATTTTGTCTAAACTTGCTGAGAAAAGCTTGTTTGTAAAGAAGTTTGGGAAAAATCAATTTAGATATCATAAGCTGTTTCGAGATTATTTACGCAAAAGGGCTGATGATGAATATTGTCTTTTGCAGCTGCACAAAAAAGCTGCTAATATATACCAGGAAAATGATAAAAACAGTAGAGCTATACATCATTATTTACAGGGAGAGATTTATGAAAAAGCTGCTGAGTTGATTTTGAAAAATGCGGAAGATATGCTGGAACTGGGGCAGATTGAAGCTCTGCAGAGCTTTTTGGATGAGCTGCCGTCGGATATCATGAAAAAATATCCTCAACTTAAATTATTTATGGGTGATATTTATAGAGCTAAAAATGATTTTCATGGGGCGATAACTCTATATAAAGAAATTGAAAATAAATTTTTACCTGACGAAAAGTTTTCTGATGATTTAGCAGTTAATTCTTCCGAGGCTGAAAGCAGTTATAAACAAAAAATTAAACTGGAAGTATTAAAAAGGCTGGCTCTTGTGTATCTGGATACAGTTCAGCCTGCAAAGGCTGATAAATATTTACAGAGAGTTCGAAAATTGCGGGAAGATAACAGTCACAGGCAGGAAGTTGAATTCTACAGGCTGCTGGCTGAGAACAAAATTAATCAGGGAAATTTAAAAGAAGCAGAAAAATTTAGGAAAAAAACAGAAGAAATCTCTGAAAGGAAAGATGAAGAATACAATTTAACAGCAAGAGTACAGCTGCGTACAGGCAGACTACATCAGGCTTTACAGACCCTGGAAGATTCATCGGATTCCCAGGAGAATGATGAAAATGTAATGCCTAAATATCACAGGGAAACAGCTTTATTGAAATCATTGATTTATACATTTTTAGGAAAGGAAGAAAAGGCTTTAACTAAAGCCAGACAGGGGTTGCAGTTGATAGAAAGTTTCACCTCACCTTTTACCGAAGCAGTGGCCAGAATGCGTATGGGTCATGCACTGCAGTTAAAACGCGGGAATAAAATCCAGAAAGCCAGAGATTCTTATCAGAAGTCTCTAGAGATCATTGAAGATATAGATTTAGAGCGGGGTAAATGTGAGCCACTTATGGGGCTAGCTCTTTTAGAAGCATTTTTTGGCAGCAGAGAATTAGGTGAGAGGTATGCCCGGGAAGGAAAAGAAATTGCAGAAAAAGCAGGCGATGATTGGTTGTCCGGCCTCCTGTTAATCGCCCTGGGCATAAATCAATTTCAACAGGATAAACTGGAAAATGCTCGCGAGACTTTTTTGCGGGCTCGTAAATATAGCCAGAAGTCTTATGATGTTTATACAAGACTTATCTGTAATTACTGGCTGGCTATAATTTATCACCAGAAAAATGAAGATTTCAGGAGAGAGGTTACCCTTTTCGAAATGATCGACCTAGCAGAAGATAATGATTTAATGTGTCTGGTAAAAAATCAGAGTTTTTTCACCGCCAGAGATCCGGATAGGATTGTGCCAGTTTTACTGGCTGCTAGAGATAGCAGCGGGACGGAGAGTGAAAAAAGGGAAGATAGTTTTAACAGGCTATTAGCAGAACTTGGTTACAGCGGTCTGCAGAGACACCCGGGTTATTCGCTGAGAATATTTGCTTTTGGGCAGAGTAAATTTTATAGAGGACGGGAAGAGATAACTGGTTCTGAGTGGGAGAGGGAAAAAGCCAGAAAACTTTTTCTATTATTCTTGATTCATTTAGGAGAAATGCTGCCCCGGGATAGGATTTGCTCTATATTATGGCCTGATTCTGATCCTGAGAGCGCAAGAAGCAATTTTAAAGTAACCTTAAATTCTTTGAAAAAGACCCTGGAGCCAGAACGGGAGCCGCGCCAGGAACCTTATTTTATTAATCGCCGTGGTAGTTATTATGGATTTAATCAGGAAGCCAGCTATTATTATGATGTAGAAAAATTTAAAGAGCTCATAAACCAGGCCAGAAATGAACAGCTTAAAGATCAATCAATAAAATATTTTCAAGAAGCAGTTGAGTTATACAAAGGAGATTTTTTGGCAGAAGAAGTTTATTTTGAGAGGGCAAGAGAGGAAAGGGAAAATTTACGCAACAAATATCTAACTGCTCAAGAAAATATAATTTCTTATTATTTTGCTAACCAGGAATTTGAGAAGTGTATTGAACATTGTAATCAGGCTCTAAAAATAGATATTTGCTGGGAAAAAGCATATTATTACCTTATGAAAAGTTAT
>CAYOFJ010000181.1:0-4599 GCA_964403065.1 uncultured Halanaerobiaceae bacterium
GATATAGAAGTTATTGATGATAATGGAGCACCCACTGGCCCCCGAGATTTTATGTTCTATAATCCCCCGGTTGTTAATAAAGAACTGGGGGTGAGAAGAAGTTATATTAAGGAGACCAAAAAGCTTGCCCGAAGGCTGCTTAAAAATGAAATATCCACTATAATTTTTGCTCGCAGCAGGCTTAATACGGAACTTTTATTATCGTATCTGCGAGAAGAAATTTCTTTATCTACCAGAGTTGAAGGTTACCGGGGCGGATATTTGCCGGAAGAAAGAAGAAGCATTGAAAAGGGACTGCGAGAAGGAGAAATTACTGGTGTGGTCAGCACAAATGCCCTGGAACTGGGTATAGATATAGGGCAACTGCAGGCCTGTCTAATCGCAGGTTATCCCGGGGCCATTTCCAGTGTCTGGCAGCAGGCCGGAAGAGCAGGGCGGGGAAAAGAGAGAGCCCTCACTATTATGGTGGCTTCTTCGCAGCCTCTGGATCAGTTTATGGTTAAAAATCCGGATTACTTTTTTCAACAGCCTCCGGAGAGTGGTTTAATAAATCCCAACAATCTTCTTATCCTGCTTTCACATTTAAAATGTGCTGCTTTTGAACTGCCCTTTTCAGAAGGAGAACAATTTGGCGTTGAAACCACAGAAGAAATGCTTGAGTATCTAGAGGAGCAGCGGGTTTTGAGGTATCGTAATGGGCGCTGGCACTGGATGGCAGATAAATATCCTGCGGAAGATATAAGTTTGCGCAGTGCCTCCAGTGATGATTTTGCTGTTATTGATGTAACCAATGATAGACATCAAGTAATAGGGAGAGTTGATTATCATAGTGCACCTACTACAATTCATGAGAAAGCCATCTATTTACATGGAGGCAGTCAATACCAGGTTCAGGAGCTGGATTTTGATGATCGCAGAGCGCTGGTCGAAGAGGTGGATGTAAATTATTATACGGATGCTTCCATGGCAGTTGATTTGCGAGTGCTGGAAGAATTCGGGAAAGAAAGCAGGAAAGATACCAGCCGCTATCACGGTGAAGTGTCAATTACTTCTCAAGCTACTATGTTTAAGAAAGTAAAGTTTAACACCCATGAAAATGTAGGTTATGGAGATATTAATTTACCTGAACAGGAAATGCACACAATGGGATACTGGTTTACTCTGCCGGGGGAGTTACATGATAAACTGGGAAAAGAAGCTCTGGAAAATGGCATGATTGGTACTGCCAATTTAATAGTTAATATTGCCCCTTTATTTTTACTCTGTGATCCCGGGGATATTAAGGATGCCATTCAGGTTAGATCTCCCCATACTACTTTGCCCACAATATTTTTTTATGACAGTTATCCCGGGGGAATTGGTTTGAGCAAAAAACTCTATAGAGTTCATGATGAGCTTGTTGAACGGGCTAAAAGTCATCTGGAAAATTGCAGCTGTAAACAGGGTTGTCCTTCCTGTGTGGGGCCGGGAAGTGAAGTAGGTATTAGGGCGAAAGAAGATGCCGCGTTAATTTTGAAAAGTTTAACAGGTGAGGTTGATTTGTGATGGATATGAAAGATAAGCTCTATAAATTGACTGGTGCAGATAAAAAAGAGACTAAAGACAGAAGCAAAGCCAGAACTTCTTCCTCGCAAATAGAGGGAGTTGATGAGTTTTCTGAACAGGGAGTAGAGCATTATGTAAAAAGAGAAAAATATGGTCCTCACTACCAGCATGGGAAATATCAACTGGGACAAATTTCTTCTGTTCTTTTTTCCGAAGCCAGTTTCCTGCTGGATTGTGAAGAAGGAGTGAGCAGAGAAGAAGTTTTGTTTATGGACACGGAAACTACTGGTTTGGCCGGAGGCACAGGAACCTGTGCTTTTATAGTGGGTATAGGCTATTTTTCTGATGAAGATTTGATTTTAGAGCAGCATTTAATGAGAGACTTTGAGGAGGAACACTCACTGCTATCTACGATTAAGCAAAGAATTCAGGCGAGGCCAATTCCTGTAACTTTTAATGGTAAAACTTTTGATATACCGCTTTTAAAAAATAGATTTATTTTGCAGCGTTTAGACTTTCCGGATATGCAAGCACATTTTGATTTGCTTCATCCCTGTCGGAGAATGTGGAATCATTTTTCTTCCTGTAGTTTAAATAGTCTGGAAAAAAATTTGTTGGAATTTAACCGTAAAAAAGATATTGAAGGAAGTGAAGTTCCTCATTATTTTAGGGCATATCTGGAAAATAAAAACTGGAAATTGCTGCAGCCTATATTTAGACATAATTGTCTGGATATTATTTCGCTGGCTGTAATTTCTCTGTATCTCAATAAAGTCGCTCTTCTGGAAGGTGAGTATGATCATTCAGCCCGGGAGTATTTTAATTTAGGCAGGCAGCTGGAAAAAGCAGATCGCCGCAGAAAAAGTATAACAGCTTACGAAAGGGCTTTAAACCTGGCTGAAAATCGTTCATTAAAGAGAAAGATAGAGAAAAAGCTTACCTGGCAGTATAAAAGAGAAGATGCATATAAGAAAGCAGTGGAAATCTGGGAGTTAATGCTGGAAGAAAATAGAGGAGGATTATTTCCCTATATAGAGCTGGCTAAATATTATGAGCATCAACAAAAGAATTATGAAAGTGCTTTAAAAATTTGTAAGCTGGCCCGAGAGTTTTTGCAGAAGAAAAGAGTAATAATTTCTGATTGGCGACAAAAGAGAGAAGAATTAGAGCACCGAATGGAGAGATTACGGAGGAAGCAGTAAATTATTTTCTGGAAAATTGAAGGTGGGATTGTATTTTGTTAGTCTGGATATTGCGAATTGTAAGTTATATATTTTTATTTTATCTGTTGTATTTTGGACAGGAACTGGGCAGATATTTTATTGGTCTCTGGCTGGATATTCCGGGGGATAAGATTAAAATTAAATTATCTGAATTTCCCCAGCGTACGGCTATTTTCGATGGAGAAAAATGGATCGCTTCCGAAGAGGAGGACTTTCTCAAGGCGTATTCACGTTATGATCCACTATGGCAGAACGGATTTTTATATGCCTGTTCTGGATTGTTTACTGAGTCTTTATTTGCTATAATTTTAACAATTATATCATTGTTGGTGGGCTGGCAGGAAGTGGCATTAGCTACTGTAATAGTTACCTTTGTTTTGAATTTTATGCAAATGTTTTATAGTATATATATTAGCTGGAAAACAGAAGCTATTAAAGGTGATTATACTGTAATTTATGTTCTGGATTCCCGGCGGGCATTTTCCTATGTGATCATGCATTATTTATTGCGAGTTGTTCTCTTGAGTTTGATATTAATTTAGTACCCTCGGTGTTTTAAGTTCTCAAAGAGAAGAATCAAAAATTAAAAAGTGAAAGTTATATCATGAACATTGATAAAATAGCTTAATTATGTTAAGATAAGTACGGAAAAAATTACAAGGGAGGTGGAATTATGCTAGAAAATAAAAAAATAGCCATTCTGGGTGATAGAGATGGAGTGCCAGGTCCTGCCATAGAAGAAGCTATGGAAACCACTGATGCTGAGGTGGTTTTTACCACTACGGAGTGTTTCGTCTGAACCAGTGCAGGAGCCATGGACCAGGAAAACCAGCAGAGGATTAAAGAGCTTGCGGAAGAGTACGGGGAAGAAAATCTGCTGGTTGTATTAGGGGGAGCCGAGGCAGAAGCCTCTGGATTAGCCTGTGAAACTGTTACAAATGGTGACCCTACTTTTGCCGGTCCACTGGCTGGAGTCCAGTTAGGGCTCGCATGTTATCATGTTTTTGAACCGGAGATTAAAGAAGCTATCGATGAAGATGTTTATGAGGAACAAATAGGAATGATGGAAATGGTTTTAGATATGGAAGATATCATAGAAGAGGTGAAGGAGTATAGAGACAAGTACGCTGAATATAAAGCATAATGTATAGTAAAATTTTTAACAATAAAATTAAATATAATTAAACTAAATTAGATTTTATTTAAATAAAATGCAATTATAATAAAGGCTGATCATCCCATTTTAATTCATAGCTGAAAGAAATTGGGGTGATCAGCCCCATAAAAAATTTTAAATACTTTTGTTAAAAATTTATCATAATAAAGTATTATTGAAGGGCCGGAATTGTCATTTCACTTTTTCTTTTTCTGAACGATTTACTGCATTATAAAAAATACTCCGGATATGTTTCATGATTTTTTCAGTATTTTCTTCCGGGTTGTAATTCATTCTCTTATTGATTATCAGTGACAGCATACCTTGATATAGTAACCTGATTCTTTCATCGATTTCTGGAGCTATTTCACGAGAAATAAAACCGCTTTTAATTACTGTTTCCATGGCCATAGACGTTCTTTCAGAGAGTTCGGTGGTTGTTAACATGGGTATGAATTCTTTTGGGGGCTCCCCTAGATCTTCCGGGAAAAGTTTGAAGAAATTTTCCAGTAGATTTCCTGGTCGGCCTCCGATATCATCTACAAAGATTGCATAGTATATTTTTGGTTTTTGAAAAGAGTAGTAGCAAAAACACTCCCACATCAATATGAGTTTTTCCAGTTCATTTTCACCGGAAGAAATGTATTGGGGCATTTCTTTAATATAATCCTGCAT
>CAYOFJ010000182.1:0-4581 GCA_964403065.1 uncultured Halanaerobiaceae bacterium
AGAAGGGATTTCTTCATTGAGGAAACCTATGAAGCGGGTATAAAATTGAAGGGTACCGAGATTAAATCCATCCGCCAGGGCAGGGTAAATTTTAAGGATAGTTTTGCCCTTGTCGAAGATGGAGAAATCTATCTATACAATATGCACATCAGCCCCTATGAACAGGGCAATAGAGCCAACCATGATCCTGAGAGAAAAAGGAAACTGCTTATGCATAAAAACCAGATAAAAAGGCTGCTCGGGGCAACCAGGCGGAAGGGCTATACTCTAATACCGCTTTCCATGTATCTAAAGGGCAATCTGGCCAAGGTTGAGCTCGCGCTGGCCGAGGGTAAAGAAAAGCACGACAAGAGAGAGGACATCAAAAAAAGAGAACATCAGCGAGAAATGGAGAGAGCTCTAAAAGATCGCAATTACGGGAGATAAATCCAGCATAAATGATTGCACTGCATAAAGTCGATATCATCGAAATTCCTGAGTTATGATTCCTGACATGTCAACGATCATTTTTTAACAGATTGGCAGTAAAGTGACTTTTTGCAGCAAAACCATAAATTATATTTTTGTCCTTTTTTATTGTGTCGCAAACCTTGACAGTCAGGGGAATTTTGTTTATAATAGTAATGCAAAATGAAGATAAAAAATAAAAATGCACCAATTTATCTGTGGGGGTGTAATGGATTCGCCTGTATGGTGAATCCTCTGACAGCGCTCCGGGGACGCCTTTCACCCGTAAAACGACTGGCACTAAATCTAACTGCAGATAACGAACCTGCATTAGCTGCTGCGTAAGCAGTAGCCCGCTCATCGCGTTCGCGCCTGCCGTTCGCGGTGGGTGTCATAACTATGCAGGCTAACCATCTCCTCAAGTCTGTAGGGGGATGGGACATTTAACAGGCTAGTACTCTGGTATCCTGTCTGTCGGAGATCAGGGTGCGAAATCAAAAGACAGACTACGAGCGTAGCGGTCGGGGGATGAACTATACAGCACGCGGGTTCGATTCCCGCCACCTCCACCAAAAATTATTTAAAATAAAAATAATAAGTATTAACCGCACGGGCATAGCTCAATTGGCGAGAGCACCAGACTCCAAATCTGGGTGTTGGGGGTTCAAGTCCTCCTGCCCGTGCCATTTTTATTTTTTTAGGTGTTGTTATGGTTAATGCAATCGGAAGGATAGGCTGTTGTCATTTTTTAGTAATTCCACTATTATTTAATAATTATTTAGTTTTTGGCCGTTTGAGAGACCCAGATTATTTGCTGTTGAAACCCAGATCTGGGTTGCTATAATTGCCTTAAATTTTGGCAAAAACAGATTGATATTTATGCTCAAATCTCCCATCTTTCTTTAGATTATTTATAATTAATTTTAAAATAGGAAGGATGGGTTTTTTCTATGTCAAAAATCAATATGCAGAAAAGTAACGGTAATGATTTGAGTCTTGACGAAGTTTTTGAGAAATTTGTCAGGCACTGTCATTCGAAAAATTTAAGTGAGAGAACTATCGGTTACTATGAGGAAAATTATGAGCAGTTTAAAGAAATATTGAAGTCTCTACCCTCTTTACAGAGTGAAGATATCCTTAGAATTGATCATATTACTCCTCAAAAGCTTGAAAAATATCGTCTTAGGCTCCTGGAGAGAGATATATCGGACAAAACAGTTAATTCTTACCTGCGAGCTGTGAGAGCTTTTTTATATTATGCTATGAACCTGGGCTATCTCGGTGAGTTTGATGTGCAGCTTGTTAAGAGTGAGAGAAAAATAAAGAAAACCTACACAGATGAAGAATTGGAGATTTTACTTGAGAAACCAGAAATAGATAATTGCAACTTTGCTGAATACAGAAATTGGGTTATTGTTAATTGGCTGATCAGCACAGGCAATAGAGCAAGAAATATCTTAGTAAACAGCAGTTGACAATTAACCCGGCTAACTTTGAAGATGATGATAAAATTAATCCCTTTAAAGAACCAGAGATTAGAGAGGTCCTGAATTGGTTAATCGATCGGGAATATATAATCGAGGAATTTTACAGAAAAAATTAGAAGCTGAACGTAAATATATTCCTCCTCCTGGCCATCTAAATTATGAAAAACATCCCGATCTTGAATATAAACGCTAAGAATTGGAACCTCAGCCTCCCGGGAGTGCAACATAGGTCAGGCAGTGGCCGAAAGACTGCTAGAAGAGGTTATCATGCTGCTCAATCTCTGCTGCCCCCGCTCTTACAGTCTTAAAAGCGGAGAAATGCCGCTTTTGGCCACCCATGTCAGAGCTCATCTCTCAGAGGAGATAGCCACTGAGTTTCGCCGGCAGGAGCATGACTCATAAGGATATCATAGTGCGTCTGCGCCTGGAGGGCCATTCCGTCAATGAAATTGCCCGGATTAATCATCACTCTCAAAGAACGGTGGACAATTACATCGGCACCTTTGAGTCGGTTTTGACCCTCAAACTCTACGGAGTTAAACCGGAACTTATGGCCAGACCTTTTAAAAAGGGCAGCACAGTGATCAGAGAACACCTAAAACTTATCGATGAATTTTATGAAGATTAACAGGAAATCAAACAGCATCTCTTATCAGAGGGGGTGAAATTCTAAACCCTCCATATAGCGGAAGAACAAGCTAAGAATAACGGGGCATGTTCGAACTCAAGGAAATGATCTTTTGATTGATGGTTCAAATAATAACATCGATGGCTCAGGGATAATCATATTACTTAAACGTAGAACAGAAGTTATTGATGAAGCAAAGAATGTTACACTTGATGTGGAGGTAGGAATAAGAGGTATATTACTTTCGGGCCAGGTTACCACGAATGAACAGGTTCAGTTGAAATCTAGGAGGCTGTTGAAAAAGTTTATTTCAGAATTTGAAAATCAATACTAAAAGGGGACATAGGTGAAGAAAAATTGCGCAGCAAAAACAGATAAAATACTGGATAACATATGATTAAGATGCAGGAAAATATTGAGCGATGTTGAATTTAACATCTAGTGGCATTTTCAAAAATTATTAATAATTAACTTGTAAGACATAATTGTTTTTGCTTATTGGAAGTATGATAGAGCTAATCTAACTTACAAGAGGGGAGTGCTAAAAATTGATTAAAAAGGTTGTTTCAATGATAATGTTGATGTCACTGCTTATTATATTAACAGGATGTGCGGGGGATGATTTTGATGCTACAGATGCAACAGACGCAGAGTATTTTACATTTGATAGCAGTAGTGGTGCAATAATGGATTATGATGAAGAAGGAGGAGTAAATGTTGTTATCCCACCTAAAATTAATGGAGTAGAAGTGGAGGTTATTGAAGCAGATGCTTTTGCACATGGAAATTTAAGAACTTTGATAATCCCACCTCAAGTGAGAGTAATAGAAGATGGAGCTTTTAATCGTAATGAGTTGACTTCAGTAGAGTATAACGAAGGTTTAGAAAAATAGGACATAATGCATTCCAATTTAATTATTTTGAAGAATTGGAATTACCAGCTAGTTTAGAAGAGATTAAAAGCGGTGCGTTTAACATCAGAGATTTAGAGAAAATTGAAATAGGCAATGATGTTTATTTGCAACATTTGGGGAGGTATGCAGGTAGGTTCCATGATGTTTATGAAGAAAACAACAGAGAAAGTGGGGTTTATATTAAAGAGGGAAATGATTGGCTTAAGGAATAATTTTATTTTTCTATGATTTTCTCTAAAACTATTGAAAAATTTTCTCCATAGACCGGAATGCTATAGCTAATTACTTTTTTAATGTTGTTATTTATATATTTGGCTCCTGGGCTTCCATTTTTAGCCTACATTTGTTGCCAATATTCCTCTGAGAGGGAGCCTCGGGATCTTTTCTCATTAGTTTAGTGTTGTGGAATAATTTTAGCTTTGTTTTTGGCTGCAATCAAAAGCCAGTATTAATAAAACTTTAAGAGTTATAAGTTCTGGATTGAATGATTACAATTGTTTTTTTAGGGTTCATGATTGGTTTCTGGCAAACGAGCTGCCGGAAATACAAAAAGAGGTGGTCTTATGAAACTCATTTATTTTTTAATTACTATTTTGCTTATTAGTTTATTAGTTTTTTTTCTACTTCTGTCCAGGTTGAGGATTACGATACAGACGAGATCATTGAAGATGTAATTTGAGGAGAGGATGAGTATACTTTAAGTATCGATATTGAGGGGGAAGGAGAATCTAATCCTTCCGAGGGAGAACATATTAAGGAGAAAAATACCTTGGTCGAAATCTCTGTTATCTCCGAGGATGGTTGGAGGTTTGAGTAATGGGCCGGAACAGATGCTGACGATGTGACGGAAAATCAAATAAATATGGATGAGGACAAGGAAATTATTGCTGTGTTTGAAGAAAAGGAAGATGAGGATACACAGATAATAGAGTTTGAATACGAAAATTCAGAAGATGTTATTAGAGAAAAAATTGATAAATCTGTAGGAGATATATACAAGGAAGATGTCGAGGATATTCTAGAATTAGTGTAGAAGATGAAAATATCGAATTGATTGAAGGAATACAGCATTTTGAAAGTCTGGAGGAGCTATCCCTCAGGAATA